>DATHTG010000084.1:0-1781 GCA_035463515.1 Candidatus Limnocylindrales bacterium | reverse complement strand
GGGCTGCACGTCCCGTCGTGCAAGGATCGTCGTATTCGGTGATCAGCGATGCACGTTGGTGACGGGCTCGAGACTGTGCGCCTCGAGGCGGGATGAGCTGCCGCCATATCCTCGTGATGGGCGTCGCTGGCAGCGGCAAGTCGACGATCGCCCGTGCGCTTGCCGAGCGCCTGGGCTTCGAGATGATCGAGGGCGACGATCTTCACCCTCCGGCCAACGTCGAGAAGATGCGGGCCGGGATCCCGCTGACGGACGACGATCGGCGGCCGTGGCTGGAGAAGCTCGCCTTGCTGCTCGCCGACCGCCACGACCGCGGGGAGGCCACCGTGCTTGCATGCTCGGCGCTCAAACGCTCGTACCGCGACATCCTCAGGTCGGCGATCCAGCCGGACGAGCCGTTCGTCGTGGAGCTCGACGCCGACCCAGTCACGATCCGCGAGCGCATGGCGGCGCGGAGCGGGCATTTCATGCCGACGAGCCTGCTGGAGTCCCAGCTCGCCACGCTCGAACCGCTGCAGGCGGATGAGCGTGGAGTGATCGTCGAGTCGGGCAGGCCGCCCGCCGAGGTCGTGGCCGCCGCCGCGGCCGCGCTCCGCGAAGCGGACGATCCGATAGACGCTCGATACCCGCCGGCCGGGCGCGGTACTGACTTCCGACCCCGGGCGTGACCGATGCTGGCGGTCCGAACCTGCACGACGAGGCGCCGTCATCCCGTCCCGGTCATCGGCCCAGGCCGGCCTCGTCCTGATCCTCACCGTCGCGGCCGTCGGCTGCGGAAGCGACTCGAACACGTCGCCCTCAGCCCCAACATCGCCATCAGCGTCCGTGAGCCCAGCGGCCTCACCGGCCGCGTCCGCCGACGCCCCGACGACCGCGACCAGCGACTGGGAGCGGATCCCGGACATCGTGGCCGCCGTCGAACCGTCCGTGACGTCGATCGTGCAGGCGAACGGCGAGGGGAGCGGTGTCGTCTGGAACGATGAGGGCGTCATCGTCACCAATAACCATGTGGTCGAGGGCGTGGACCAGGTCACGGTCGTGTACGCCGACGGGAAGCGCGCTGACGGGCGTGTCCTCGCGACCGACCCGCTCAGTGACCTGGCGATCGTTCGGACGGACCGCACCGACGCGCCGCCAGCGCGGTTCGCGACCGAGGTTCCCCCGGTCGGAAGCCTGGCGATCGCTATCGGGAACCCGCTCGGCTTCGAGAACAGCGCGACCGCAGGGATCATCTCGGGGAGCCAGCGGTCGATCCCGGGGAGCGCCAGCCAGTCGCCAGCGCTGGTCGACCTTATCCAGACCGACGCCGCGATCTCGCCCGGCAACTCAGGTGGCGCCCTTGTCGACGCCGATATGCAAGTGATCGGCATCAACGTGGCGTACATCCCACCGTCTGCCGGGTCCGTGTCGATCGGGTTCGCGATCCCGGCCCCGACCGTCACCGACGTCGTGACCCAGCTGCTCGAGGACGGGACGGCCGAGCACGCCTATCTCGGCGTCCTGCCGGCCGCCCTGACGCCGGAGATCGTCCAGGAGTTCGATATCCAGGTGTCCGAAGGCGTGCTGATCGTCGAAGTGCCGCGCGATGGGCCTGCGGCCGACGCCGGCATCCAGCCCGGCGATGTCATCACGGCGGTCGGCGACACGCAGGTCGCCACGGTCGAGGACCTCCTGGGCGCGCTGCGCCGACAGAAGCCGGGCGACCATGTATCCGTCACGATCGTCCGCGATGGCGAGGAGTCGACGGTCGACGTGACGCTCGCCGACTTCCCGAGGGTCGG
>DATHTG010000083.1:0-4748 GCA_035463515.1 Candidatus Limnocylindrales bacterium | reverse complement strand
CCGGTCGTGCTGATCGTCGCGGCCGCGACATTCACGATCTGGTTCATGGCCGGCCCGGAGCCGCGCGCGACGCTCGCGCTGACTGCGTTCATCAGCGTGGTCGTCATCGCCTGCCCATGCGCGATGGGACTCGCGACGCCCGCAGCGGTGATGGTCGGGACAGGGCGCGGCGCCGAAGCCGGCATCCTCATCCGCGGTGGCGAGGCGCTCGAGCGCGCCGAGTCGGTCGATGTCGTCGTGTTCGACAAGACGGGCACCCTCACGCTGGGCCGGCCGACGGTGAGCAGCGTCGCGACTGCCTCGGGCGTCGATGCGGCGACGCTCATCGATCTCGCCGCCTCGCTCGAGCGGGCGAGCGAACACCCGCTCGGTGCCTCGATCGTCGCGTATGCCAACGAGCGTGAGCTCGGCTTCCACGACGTCGCCGCATTCGAGGCCGTCGCTGGCGGCGGGATCCGCGGATCGGTCGATGGGCCGGATGGTGTGCGCAGCGTGGCGGTCGGCAACGCACGGTGGCTGACGACCGAGGGCATCGACCTCGCGCCGTTGCAGCCCGAGCTCGAAATAGCCAGCGACAGTGCGCGGACGACCGCGCTCGTCGCGATCGACGGTCGCGCTGCGGGCCTCATCGCGATCGCCGATCCCGTGCGGGCGGAAGCCGCCGCCGCGGTCCGTGAGCTGGCCGGGGCGGGCATCGAGGTGTGGCTCGTTACCGGCGACGCTCGCGCGCCGGCGATCATGGTCGCCACCCAGGTCGGCATACCGGGACATCGCGTCGTGAGCGATGTCCGGCCGGAGGAGAAGGCGTCGATCGTCGTCAGGCTCCAAGAGCGTGGACGCACCGTCGCGATGGTCGGCGACGGCATCAACGACGCGCCGGCGCTGGCCCAGGCCGACGTCGGCATGGCGATCGGCACCGGCACGGACGTGGCGATCGAGACCGCGCGGATCGCGCTGATGGGCGCCGATCCTCGCGGCGTGCCGGCGGCGATCGGTCTCTCGCGCGCGACGATGACGACCGTCCGTCAGAACCTGTTCTGGGCCTTCGCGTACAACGTGGTCCTCATCCCGGTCGCGATGGGCGCGTTGATCCCGGCGTTCGGGATCGGCCTGTCGCCGGCGATGGCCGCCGGTGCGATGGCGCTGTCGTCCGTGACGGTGGTCCTCAATGCCCTCCGTCTGCGGACGTATGACGCTCGTCCCGAGGCCGATCATCGCGTCCGCCGGGGCCGCATCGGCCGGCTCCGGGAAGCCTCGTTCCTCGCGGCGGTCGCGCTGGCGGCACTCGGCGTCGCGGGCGGCGTGATGGCCGCCGATCGCTGGATCGAGACCGGTGCGACGCAGCTGGCGGTCGTCGCCCGCGATACCAGGTACACCCCAGCCGACCTGTCGATCACGGCCGGTCGCACGGCCGTCCTGTCGTTCCGGAACGACGACCCGGTGTTCCACGATTGGGAGGTCGAGGGCCTCGCCAACGTGGACGCCGGCGCACGTCCGGGCCAGACTCAGCGGATCCGATTCCTGATCGACCAGCCAGGCACGTACCGGATCACCTGCACGGTCCCGGGCCACGCGGACGCCGGGATGACCGGCACGCTGATCGTCGAGCCGCCAGACTGAGCGGCGCCATGGCCCGCAACCGGATCGAGACGCCCCACGACCCGCGCGACCTGCCCGGCGATTTCGGCCACGCCGTGGATGTCGAGGTCCGCTTCGCCGACACGGACGCCATGGGCCACGTGAACAACGCGGTCTACCTCACGTACTGCGAGATGGCGCGCATCCGGTACTGGACCCACGTGACCGGCGAGCCCGTCGCAGCGGGACATGAGGGCGCCGAGAGCCTGATCCTGGCAGAGGCACGGATCACCTACCGGGCGCCGGTCTTCCACACCGAGACGGTCACGATCGAGACGCGCGCGACGCACATCGGCCGCTCGTCGTTCACGCTCGAGCATCGGCTGACGGCCCGCCCGCCCGACGGTGGTGCGCGGCTCGTCGCCACGAGCGCGTCGGTGATGGTCCGATACGACTACCGGACCGATCGGCCGACACCACTGAGTGACGCCGTCATCGCGTCCATCGAGGGGTTCGAGAGCCGGTCGCTGCGATGACGTTCTCGATCGTCGCTCGCGACCCCGCGACCGGCGATCTCGGGGTCGCCGTCGCCTCGAAGTTCCTGGCCGTCGGCGCGGTCGTGCCGTGGGCTCGCGCCGGGGTCGGTGCGATCGCCACGCAAGCGTTGGCGAACGTGCGGTACGGGCCTGATGGCCTGACGGCGCTCCGAAGCGGCCAGTCGGCCGCCGACGTCCTCGCCGATCTGACGTCGGTCGATGACGGGCGAGCGGACCGTCAGGTCGGGATCGTCGACGCGCAAGGCAGCGCCGAGACGTACACCGGATCGGGCTGCCTCACATGGGCCGGCGGACGGACAGACGAGGGTGTGGCCATCCAGGGCAACATCCTCACCGGACCCGAGGTCGTCGACGCGATGCTGGCCGCGTACGCGACGTCGACCGCACCGTTCCCGGATCGGCTCATCGAGGCCCTCCTCGCGGGCGACAGGGCGGGTGGCGATGCCCGAGGTCGCGAGTCGGCGGCCCTGCTCGTGGTCCGCGACGGCGCCGGATATGGCGGTGTCGACGACCGCTGGCTCGATCTCCGGGTCGACGACCACCACGATCCTGTCCCGGAGCTGCAGCGGATCATGCGAGTGTGGCGTCTGTACTACGAGCGACCCGCGGCAGACGACCTGCTGCCGATCGACGAGACGCTCGCGACGGAGCTCCGGGAGCGGTTGACGGCCGCTGGTTGGGCACCGGGCCGGGATGACGCCTTCGCTGCCGCGATCCAGCGGGCGATCGGCGGGGCGCCCAGGATCGGCGAGGCTCGCGAGACGGGCCCCGCGTGGGATGCGAGCTGGGACGCGGCGCTCGTCACATGGATGGGCGTCGCGAATCTCGAGGAGCGGACGGCGGCCGCGGGCTGGATCGACCCGGTCGTGCTCGAGGAGTTGCGCGGGCTGCGCGAGCGATCGAGCGCCTAGTCGACCAACCTCCGGAAGATCGAGACGGCGTTCTGCCCGCCGAACCCGAAGCCGTCGACAGCGACCGTGTCGATCTTGGCCTTCCGTGCCGTCAGCGGCACGTAATCGAGGTCGCATTCCGGGTCGGGCGTCCGGAGGTTGGCGGTCGGTGGGATGACCTGATCGCGGATGGCGCCGATGGCCGCGAGCGCGCTCGCGATGCCGGCGGCACCGACGAGATGGCCGATCATCGACTTCGGGGAGCTGATCGCGACCTTGTATGCGTGGTCTCCGTACGCGGCCTTGATCGCGCGCGTCTCGGTCACATCGTTGAGAGGTGTCGCCGTGCCGTGCGCGACGATGTAGTCGACCTCGTCGGGCGCGATGTCGGCGTTGCGCAGGGCATTGGTCATCGAGCGTGCCTGTCCGCGGCCGGTCGGCTCCGGGGCGCTGATGTGGAACGCGTCGGCGGTGAGCGCCCCGCCGATGACCTCGGCGAGCGGCGTCGCTCCGCGACCCAGGGCATGTTCCAGTGACTCGACGACAGTGATGCCCGCGCCCTCGCCAAGGACGAACCCATCGCGTGTGAGGTCGAACGGTCGGGACGCCGTCTCGGGCTCGTCGTTGCGCTTCGACAGCGCGGTCATGTTCGCGAGGGCGGCGACGCCCATCGGCCAGATCGGCGCCTCGGTGCCGCCCGTGACGACGACGTCGCACTCGCCGGTCCTGATCAGGCGGAGCGCGTCGTGGAAGGCGATGACCGACGTCGCACACGCGGCGACCTGCGTGATCACAGGACCCGTCAGGCCCCATTCCATCGACAGCATCGCAGCGGCCATCGACCCCGAGAGCGCGGGCACGGCGAACGGTGACACGAACCGGGGTCCCTTCTGGTCGTGGACGTGGGTGCCATCGATGATCTGCTCGATCCCCCCGCCGCCCGTGTTCACCACGACGCCGACGCGGTCGCGCTGCTCCTGGCTCATCGCGGCGAAGTCGATCCCGGAGTCCGCCACGGCCTCCTTGCCGGCACCCATCGCCAGGTGGATGAAGCGGCTCATCCGGCGCGCCATCTTCGCGTCCATGACGGTGGTCGGATCGAAGTCGAGCACCTCCGCCGCGATGCGCACCTCGTGGTTCGATGCGTCGAAGCTGCGGATCGTGCGCGTGCCGGTGACACCGGCCTGGAGGTTCGCCCAGTACGTCGGGAAGTCGTTCCCGATCGGCATGACGGCGCCGAGACCGGTCACGACGGCTCGCCGGGCAGGGTCCTTCTCAGGCATCGGGTCGGATTGTAGGGAGCGGGACGAGTCGGCGGCGCTCCGTCAGTCGCCTGTGTATCGCTTGAAGATGACGGCGCCGTTGTGGCCGCCGAGCCCGATGTTGTTCGAGAGCGCGTAGCGGATCTCCATCGGGACGGTCTCCGCGGGCACCCACAGGTCGCACTCCGGGTCGAAGTCGCGGTAGTTGAGCGTCCCTGGGGCGCACTGCTCCGAGACGGACATCACGGTCGCGAATGCCTCGAACGCGCCAGCGGCGCCCATCATGTGGCCGGTCATCGACTTGGTCGCGCTGATCGCGATCGACCGCGAATCGCGCGACGACCGCGGCCCGAACGTCGTCCAGATCGCCTCCGCCTCTCGCTTGTCGCCGAGTGGCGTCGACGTGCCATGCGGGTTGATCATGTCGACCTCGTCGGCCGGCACGCCCCGGGGGTCGTGAG
>DATHTG010000082.1:0-4358 GCA_035463515.1 Candidatus Limnocylindrales bacterium | reverse complement strand
GAGGTGGCTGCCGTGCGCGGCGAACGCGGCCATGACCTCCTCCAGGCCCTCGTCGCGGACCGCGACGGTGCGCACGATCAGCGGCCACCATCCGGCCGGATCGTCGGGACCGGCGGTGGCGTGCCCCATCTCGAGCATCCCCCGCAATTCGGACTCGAGCTTCCCCGCGCCGCTGTGATCGGCCTTGTTGATCACGAACACGTCCGCGACCTCGAGGATGCCGGCCTTCGCGGCCTGGACGCCGTCACCCATGCCCGGCGCGATCGCGACGACGGTCGTGTCGGCGGTCGCCGCGATCTCCACCTCGGACTGTCCCACACCGACGGTCTCGACGATGACGTCGTCGAATCCGGCCGCGTCGAGCACCAACACGGCTTGGGGGGTCGCGAACGACAACCCGCCGAGGTGCCCCCGCGAGGCCATCGATCGGATGAACACGCCCGCATCGGCGTGGTGGCCCTGCATGCGGACGCGGTCTCCCAGCAATGCCCCGCCGGAGAACGGGGACGAGGGATCGACGGCGAGGATCGCGACCGAGCGTCCTTCCCGCCGGAGCGCGACCGCGATGGCGTTGGTGAGCGTGGACTTGCCGACACCCGGCGAGCCGGTGATGCCGATGACCCTGGCGTTGCCGGTCCGCGGGTACAGCGCACCGATGACCTCACGCAACTGCTCGGGCCGGCCGTCCTCGGCGAGGGTCAGCAGCCGAGCCAGGGCCCGGCGCTCACCACGCTCGAGCCCAGCGATGAGCTCATCGACGGCGAGGGGCACCTGATCCTCCTGTCCGCAGGTCGGTCGGCGAGCCTACTGTCCGTGGATCCGGCGCCCGGCACCTCGAGGTGCCGCCAAGGGGTGACCGCGGCGGGTGCGGGCGACCGCCCGTATCTCAGCCGTCGTCGCCCGGGACCGGATCGGTCGGCTCCCCCGAGACGAATCGGTCGTAGAGGCGCGCGAGTTCGTCCATCAGTCGGGGCCCGAGCACCGACTTGCGTAGACAGGTGAACGCCCCCGCGTCGAGTGCTTCTGCAGCCTGCTCACCGGCTGGGTCGAGCGCCGTCAGTACGACGACCATCGTCTCGGGTGAGCAAGCGCGAAGCCGGGCTGCGGCGAGTTGCCCCGGCAGGTCCGGCATCAGCAGGTCGAGCAGCACGACGTGAGGGCGGTGCTCGCTCACGACGGCCACGCCTTCGCGGCCCTCGCGAGCTTCGCCGACCACCTCGAACCGGTCGGAGCGATGCGCCAGGATGCGCAGCAGTGCGCGGACACCATCGTCGTCGTCGATCAGTACCACCGACAGACCGGCGCCGGCCGGCAGCTCGCCGCCCGTCTCCGAGGTTCGTGCCCGATGCATCGCAGGTCCGGTCGACCCGGGGTCCGCCGGGGCATCGACGTCGCTGAATGCGGCGAACGCTGCGGCCGACGGACGGATCCGAGCCCGACGGGCGATGTCGTGCCTGGCGATGACGGGCATCCGCGTCACGATCGCTCCTCGCCGGATCGGTCCTTCGACGCCTGCGCCAGCGGGGGCAACGTGAAGACGAAGGCTGCTCCGCCGCCGGCCGATTCCTCGCAGGTGATGCTCCCCCCGAGACTCTCGGCGAGCTTGCGGCACGTCGCCAGGCCGACGCCGAACCCCGGCTCGTCACCCGGCGAGCTCCCGCGATCGAAGAGCGTGAAGATGCGTTGGCGATCGCTCTCGGCGACCCCTCTACCGTTGTCGGCGAAACGGAACTCCACGCCCCCGTCGACGGTCGAACGGCTCACGATCCGAAGCTCGAGAGGACGATCGGCCGAACGGTATTTCACGCTGTTGGCGACGAGGTTGCCGAACACCTGGACGAGGTGATCCTGCTGCACGGGTGCGGGCAGCATGGATCCCACCTCGACACGAGCGCCGACCGTCTCGAGTTGATCAGCGACCTCGCGAAGCGCGATCTGCAGTGCCGCCTGGCTGTCCGTCAGCTCCGTCGGTGGGTGCGCCTCCATCCGAGCCAGGGCCAGCAGGGCATCGATCACACCGGTCATCCGCTCGGTTCCCCGAAGGATGCCGTCGAACAGTTCCTGTCCCTGCTCGGTCACGTCGCCGCCGTATTCGTCGAGCAGCAGCTCGGCGTATCCCTGGATGACGTACAGCGGTGTCCGCAGGTCGTGCGCCACGGCGGAGGCATACTGTTCGAGTTCACGGTTGCGAATGCTGAGTTCGCGATTCGTCGTCTCCAGATCACTCACCATGTGGCGGAGGCGCTCCTTGAGCTGACGGAGCGTCGCGGCCTCGATCCGGTGGTTCAGCATGCCGAGACGACTCGGGGACGTGCCGGTCGACAGCCGGATCAGCAGGAACGTCTCGTCGAGACGGACACCGTCGCAGCGGGCCCTGACGACCGTGTGCTCGCTGCTACGCAGATCGATGGCACCGGGGCGCACGGAACCGCTCCGGCGCCAGGTCCGGAACAGTTCCTCCACAGCCAGCGGATCGGTGGAGTGATCATG
Source organism: Candidatus Limnocylindrales bacterium (assembly GCA_035463515.1). Classification (GTDB taxonomy): domain Bacteria; phylum Chloroflexota; class Limnocylindria; order Limnocylindrales; family CSP1-4; genus SPCO01. Next base: position 1,868 of record DATHTG010000082.1, on the reverse strand, counting down.
GAGCCGACCGAACGGATCCTGGCGGGGTGAGAGCCCGAGCAGACGAAGCGCCGGCGGGTTGAGGTGATGCATCGTGCCGGAGGCGTCGGCCAGCACGTGCGGTTCCCTCAGGGAGTCGAGAATCTCGTGAGCCAACGGATCGACGCGAAGCGCCGTGGATCCCGGCTCCCGGCGCGGGGCGTCCCGCGGAATCTCGTCATGCACCGGACACGTCTTCGACTCCGAAGTACTCACGACCGTCACTGGCCAACGCATCGGCGGACGGGCGGAGAAAGACCGTGACGCGGCACCCCCCATCGCCCTGCGCGATCGTCTCCTCGAGCTCCACCTTCGCGTAGCCCATGTTGCCGGCGGCGATGGAACCGAACACGTTCGAGGTCATCATGCACAGCGAGGGTCGCCCGAGGACCTTGTCCCCGAAGGGACAGGCCCGATTGCCCAGCACGATCCGGTCCTCATCGACGTCGATGAGGTAGAAGTCGCCTTCGATGCGCCGCTTGAGATCCACGAGCACATCGGCGAGCCGATCGCGTGACAAGACGGGTTCACCCAGCGCGTTGCGGTAGTCGCGGTCGATCGCACGCCCGATTCGGTCACCCACCACGCTGACGAATCCCGACGCTTCCTCGATGCCCACCACCTCTTCGAGCGTGCCCGCGAGTTCGCGCAGCAACGACCGAAGGAAGACGTCACGGTCCAATTCGACCGGTGCCTCGGCGACTCGCGGGCCCCCGAGGTGGACATGAGCATCGTCAGGCACGACAAGCCCCTCCACAGGATCGGACGCGCGTCGCGAGCAGCCTACGACGTCGTTCCGCGTCAAACCACCCACCTCCCGAGATCGCGCGCTCGTCCCGGCCCCGCCAGGGATAGACCGCGAGCGGCCGGTGCAACTATGCGGAGCGACGACATCACGCAACGGCGTGTCGCTTGTGCTTCCCTGGCTCGATGATCGATCCGGCGCTGAAGACCTCTTCTTTCGCCGACGTGCTCTCTGCCTTCGAGCCGGCCGCGTTCGTGTCCGACGGAGATGGTCGGGTCCGAGCGGTGAACCGTCGGTTCTGTGAACACGTGGACCAGGAGCCGGAGGCGCTCGTCGGATGCGAGCAGCCCTATCCGTGGTGGCCCGACGACCAGCGCCGGTGGTTCGCTGCTCAACTCGGTCACCAGCTCGAGTCGGCGGCGGAACGGACGAAATTCGAGGGTGAACTGCTGGCTGGAGATGGTCGGCGCGTTGCGGTGACCGGCACCGTGTCTCGGATGTTCGGTGTGGCGGGCGGTACGACGGAGCTGCTGTGGATTCACTGGGACCGCTTGCGGATCGAGCGGCTGGTCGACTGGACGCCGTCGCCGGACGAGGACGCGCGACCGGCCGTGGACCTGGAGCTGGCGCTGCGGCGGCTGTTCGAGTCCAACATCATCGGCATCGTCACCGGGGAGCGTGACCGGATCCTGACGGCCAATGAGGCGTTTCTGTCGATGCTCGGCTACGAGCGGAACGAGCTGGAGGTCGGCGGCATCGACTGGCCTGCCATCACGCCGTCGGAATGGCTGGAGATCGACGCGATCGCCGGTGAGCAGATGTTGCGGACCGGCTCGGCGGGACCTGTGGAGAAGGAATTCCTTCGACGCGACGGGAGCCGTGCGCGCATTCGGATAGCGGGCGCGGTGGTTGAGTTCGAGCCCTTCCGTTGGGTGTCGTTCGTGGAAGACATCACCGAGGTGGCTCAGAATGCTGAACGGCTGCGAGTGGCCCACGAGCAACTCAATACGCTGCTCGGCATGGCGGCACACGATCTTCGCTCCCCGATCATGGTCGTCGAGAGCTACGCGTCGATGTTGCTCGAGGACCTCCGAGGCCGCATGCA
>DATHTG010000081.1:0-2867 GCA_035463515.1 Candidatus Limnocylindrales bacterium | reverse complement strand
GGTCGGCGGCGATGCCCGCATCGCCGGCGGCACGGTGTCGGTCGGTGGCGCGGTCACCGAAGACCTGGCGGCGGCCGGTGGCCAGGTGTCGGTGGATCCGTCGGCGACGATCGGTGAGGACATGCTCGCGAGTGCGGGGCGGCTCGCGATGGACGGATCGGTCACCGGCGATCTCACAGCGACCACCGGCACCTACGAGAAGACGGGCACGGTCGGGGGGGCGGAGGACGTGCGCCTCACGCCGACCCGTGCCGATACGACTCCTGCACCGGCGCAGACGGTCGCCGGCACGGTCCTCGATGCGATCCAGCACTTCCTTGTCGTGGTTTTCGTCGGCGCGATCCTTGTCTGGCTCGCACCACGAGCGTATGCGTCGGTCACCGAGACGATCCAGCGGCGACCGCTCCCCGCCGCCGGCTGGGGCGTCATCGGACTGATCGGCTACATCGTCGCGCTACTGGTCATCGCCGTGGCGATGATCGTGCTCGCGATCATCTTCGGCATCGTGCGGTTCGACGACCTCGTCGGTCTCGACGTTCTCGGCGGGATCGTCGCGATGCTCGGCCTGACGCTCGGGTTCGTCGTGGTCTGCGCATACGTCGCGGACGCGGTCGTCGGAGCGGCCGCTGCCGGCCTGCTGATGCGGAGCGGTTCGCCGACCCGCACCCGCGAGCTCGGCCTCCTTGCGATCGGCGCGGCAGGCGTCGTCGTTCTTTCGGTGCTCCCGGTCGTGGGGCCCCTGATCAAGCTTGTCGTCGTCGTCCTCGGCTTGGGCGCGATCCTTATGCTGATGTGGAACGCCAGGCAGACGCCCACCGTCGAGCATCCGATCGCCATCCCGCCGACGGGATGACCGCACGAAGGTGCGATAGCGAGCTGAGACCGAAGGGGCTGTATCATCCGGCGGCGTCCGCCCGTAGCTCAGTGGATCAGAGCGACTGACTTCGGATCAGTAGGTCGGGGGTTCGAATCCCTCCGGGCGGGCCACCGACGCGCGCAGCGGGCGAGCGTCGACGCGGACCTCGTCCTCGACGCGGATCTCGTCCTCGGCGCCGATCTCGTCCACGGCGCCGCCCCCCGGATCCATCAGCGCCAGGTATGCCGCGCGTCGGTCCTGCTCGATCATCCGAAGCCGGAGCCACTCGGCGGTCCAGGGCATGCTGCCCTCGAGAGCCCCTTTCGCTTCGAGCCAGGCATCCAGGGCCTCAGGCACCGTGGGCGCACCTCCACCACCGCGGTCAGCCATCGCGCCGGTCAGCCATCGCGCCGGCCAGCCGCTTCGCTCGTCTGCTCCGCGACGTCGTCGATGCTCTCATCGACACGCTCCGTCCGCTCGCCGATGTCGCGTTGGTCGCGAGCGATCGCGAAGACCTCGTGGCTGAGCGCGTCGACCTCGTTCGCGAGCCGGTGGAACGTCTCGGACGCGATCGGCTCCTGGCGCTTCCGCTGCTCGGTCTCCTTGAGCCGCTGGATCGTCTCCAACAACTCGTCCGACGTGCTCGCGAGTTCGGTCTTTTCCTGCTCGGGCATGGTGGTTGCCTCGGCTAGGGTCACCCAGGGTCCCCACCGGCGACCTCCCTACAACATGCGCCACTCGCGGGTACGGCGGTCCGACACCGCACGCACGCGACCGTGCGGACGTGTTGCGACCGGTGACGATGTCACGCGGACCGGCTCGCGGCGACCTCGAGACGCTCCGCTTCGGCGGTGGTCGACGCTCGCAGCCGGTCAAGCGCCTCGTACATGGCCTCGACATCCCCGCCCTCGCGCTCGAGCTCGCGCACGACCGCGTGGTACGCGTCGGTGAAGGCGGGGCTCGCGCGGTCCATCCGGCGCCGCCCGGAATCGGTCAACGCGATCAGGCGCGCCCGCCGATCCGTGGGATGCGGGAGGCGCTCGAGCTCGCCCGAGGCAAAGTGCGGCGCGAGCATCGTCGCGACGGTCGTGACCGCGAGTCCGAAGTCACGGGCGGCCTGGCTGAGCGTGCGCGGTCCGTTGCCGTACAGGTAGCTGTACAGGGCGTATTGCTCGCCCGTAAGCCCCGTGCCCGCCAAGGCGGCCTTCATGAAACGGCGCGATGCCTGACCGGCCAGGAAGAGTTGGTAGAGCAGCGTGAAGCGCTTCGGCACGTCGTCGGTCACTTGTCATTCCTTACGGAATCGTAGTATATGCTACGTTTCCGTAATATCGACCAGGTGGAGGTTCGCCATGACGAGGCCGCGCTGGACACCGTTCATCGCGCTGGTCGCCGGGCTTAGTCTGGCAGGTTCCGGTTGCACGGCGACGCCGTCAGAGTCGACGGAGGGCACATCCATCGCTGGCTCACCGAGTGCGCCGATGAGCTCGGCGCCGGCTCCATCGGCGATGCCGGCCACGGCGTCCACGACGTTCCAGTTCATCGACGCGGATCCCGTGGTGACTCGATCCCTGACGGGTATCGACGAGGACTACATGAACCCGGGTGCCGTCATCGACCACGAGGGCACGCTCCACATGTACGCGAACGTGTTCACGGCCTGGCCGGGTCGGATGGTCGTTCCTCACCTGACCTCGACCGACGGGCGAGCCTGGACGCTCGCGGACCCCGCCGTGGCACTCACAAGCGATGCCGTGCCGTTCGCCGATCCCGGGATCGACGTCTCGACCGGCTTCGTCCGCGACGACGGGACGTGGGTCCTGGTCTTCGAGACGATCGGCATCGTGAAGCCGTGGGTCCTCGGGATAGCGACGGCGCCGGGTCCCGACGGGCCGTGGAAAATCGATCCCGAGCCCATCCTCCAGCCGGGGAAGGAGGGCGCCGTCGACGCCGGCGGTCTCGCTTGGCCCTCTGTCGTCCGGCTCGGAGACGGATGGGCGATGTTGTACAC
>DATHTG010000080.1:0-7318 GCA_035463515.1 Candidatus Limnocylindrales bacterium | reverse complement strand
GGCGACGCCCGGATCGAGGTGGTGCCGATCCCAGTCGCCACCGGTGAACCAGCTGAAGACGTGCTCGACGCTGGCGACCATGCGGTCCATCCGCGGTTCGGCGATGGTCATTGGGGGTCCTCCCGCCTGGCGTATTCGAGCAGCACGGCACCGGATGGGAACGTCGTGGAGTTCGTCAGCCGGAGCTTCAGCGGCTCGTCGAGCTCGGCGAACAGTCGCTTGCCCTCGCCGAGCGCCATCGGTGCGATGAGCAGTCGGTAGTCGTCGATGAGCCCGGCCTTGGTGGCGGTCGCGAGAAGCTCGGCGCCACCGCCGAGCATGAGTGGCGGCCCGTCCTGCTCCTTCATCCGGCGGACGGTCGCGACGACGTCACCCTCGAGCTTGGAGGCATTGGCGCGCAGCTCGGGGGAACCGCGTGACACGACGTGCTTCGGCGTCTCGCGCCAGAAGGTCGCGAACTCTCGCTCGACGTCCGAGACCCCGGGATCGTCGACGTCGAGCTCGTCCCAATAGTCCATGACGCCGTACATGACGCGGCCCATGACGATGTCACCCGCGTCGCGGACCAGGTTGTTGGCGTATCGATGCTCCTCCTCGGCTGGGTCGAAGGCGCCCAGACCGCCGTCGGGGTCGGCGTACATGCCATCGGTCGTGATGGTGATGTGGTAGATGACTCGGCGCATCGGACAAGGGTAGTGGGCCGTCGGCGCGGGGGCATCGCGCGTCCTGCCCCGGGAGCATGACGCGGGAGCGCTTTTCCCGCGGACTGCCGCCCTCCTCGGTCCCCCTCCTCAGTACCCCGACGCGGGCTGCGGCCACGGCCGTGCGTACTCGGACATGTCGTACGCCTCCTGGGCCGCGGCGTGCTGACCGACCCACGCCCGCACGATCGATGTCACGTCCTCGCACGGCTTCCCGACCAGCCGGGCATTCAGCTTCCGGATGTGGTCGCGGCCGATCCGGACGTGGCCGGCTTCGTGGTCCGCGATGAAGTCGACGATCTTCCGCCACCAATCGAGGAGGCGCTTCGGGACGCGCGAGGGGGAGGTCCAGCGGGGCAGGTAGATCGTGTACGAGGCACGGATGTTCGCATCGGTGATGCGGCACGACGCCCCGCTGTTTCTCGTGGTGATCGATTGCCGCGTGTCGCTGACCCTCGTCAGCGTGCACGCGCTCGGCCGCGCATCGCCGCGGAACCACTCGTAGTCGATCGCGCCGCAGGCCTTCACACCGCCGCGCGCGATGCTGCCGGCGAGCTCGATCGACGTGTCGCCGCTGATCCCGAAGTACTTGACCTCGGCGTTCGCCACGTCAGCGGTGAGGCGGGGCAGGGCCACCATCACGGCGCCGGCCGGTGGCTTCGTGTCCGGGCCGGCCGGCGACCCGTTCGGGTCGCGGACCGCGACCTCCTCCCGGCGACCCGATAGCTCGAACGACGCGGTCTGCGGCTCACAGCCGGCCGCCTCGCCGATCGGAGTCGGCTGGACATCGAGCTCGATCGTGCCGTGGAGCGCGGTCGACGCGACCGAGGAGCCGGCCGGTCGGTCGGTCGCCACCCACAGGCGGAGGACCGACGACGTGTTCGCCCCGCCGTCGACGCGGTCGCCGAAGGCGCTGACACAGGTGGACCCCTCACCGACCTGTGCGTTCGACCCGTAGGTCGCGCCGTCACGGGCGAGGTCGATGACCGTCGCCGGCGCCGTCAGGCCCAGCGGCGTCGTCGTCACCTGGAGCGTGTCGCAGGGCTCCTGTTCGCACTTCGCATCGATGACATACGTCTCCTCGTCGAACGCTGGATCGTCGATGGGACCGGACTGGTCCTCCACACGAAGCGACTTGCGAACGCGCCACGTACCGGAGATCGGCAGGAGCTCCGCCGTGGTCGCCGGGGAGGCGCTCGGGGTTTCGGGGGACGAAGGGACCGAGGGGGAGGTGGACGGTGCGGTCGACGTCGTGGCGGTCGGCGGCGTCGTCGCGGCGTCAGGCGTCGTCGTCGGCGGAGGTGTCGGGAGGCAGGCCGCCGCGAGCATCGCGATCAAGGCGGACGAGAGGGCGGTGGTGGCGGCGCGCGGTCGCGAACGGCTGCCCGGCATCTGCCGGACGAGGATACCTAGTTGCCGAACCAACCCGGCTCGCTGGGCACCGTCACGGCCGGGTTCCCTTGCTCGTCGACGCTGATCGTGAGTGGCAGCCTCCCGCTGACTCCCGGTGGGACGTCGCTGGCGCCGATCAACGCTCCGAGCTGCGGCGACGGATTGACGAAGATGGCCCAGCCCTGTCGGTCGGGTGGGACCGTGAACGTGACATCCATCGTCTGACCTGCCGGGACGACCCCGGGCTGCGCCGCCCCGACGAGGTCGCCCATGGGCGATTCGTCCTTGGCCACGGCAAGCACGGCGGGTCGGCCACTCATGTTCTGGACCGGGATGATCCAGATCCGCGAGCCCGGTCGGAGGACCTGGGGCACGGCGTCGCACGCCACCGCGAACTGAGCCGCCGTCAGCACAAGGATCCCGATGGCGATCCATCGCCGTCGCATCCACCGAGCGTACGCCCAGGCCGTTCGGTGACATCATGGCGAGACGGAGGCGCCGACATGGCTGACGACCACGATCACGACCACGAGCACGATCATCATCACCACGAACACCGCCCACTGACGTACGAGGAGGCCATCGGCGGATTCCGCGCCGAGAAGGACGCCTTCTTCGCGTCGCACGAGCAGAGCCCGATCCCCGAGGGTGAGCGGGGCAGGTTCACCGGGCTCCCGTATTACCCGCTCGACCCGGACTGGCGGTTCGAGGATCTTCGGCTCGAGGAGTACGCGGGCGACCAGCCTGCGGATTTCCAGATCCCGACGTCCGACGGTCGACTCCGACCGGCACACCGGGCCGGTGTGCTGCGGTTCGAACGCGACGGTGATCGACACGGGTTGACGGCGTACACGTTCGATGGCGGCGATGAGGAGTCCTTGTTCGTGCCGTTCCTCGATGCCACGAGCGGTACGGAGACGTACGGCGCGGGGCGGTATCTGGACCTGGAGCGCGAGGACGATGGCTCGTACTCGCTCGACTTCAACCTCGCCTACCACCCGTCGTGCGTGTACGACCCGAAGTATTCGTGCCCGTTGACGCCGGCCGAGAACCGGCTGCCGATGCGCATCGAAGCGGGGGAGCGGCTCGCCGCGCCGGTGTAGCGAGGGTCAACCGGGGCGAGGGCCGGTGGGCGTCGGCGTCCGACGCGGCTCGCGGCGGCGTCCCGTGCCGGACGTCGGGCGCGGGTTCCGGAGGAACGTCGGCAGCTCGAGGGGCTCCTCCGGTTCGGCGGGTGCCGCGGGTTCGGGACGGCGGACGTCCGGCAGAGGAAGCGGAAGCGGCAACGGCTCGGGACGTCGCTCCGGCTCGTGCCGGCTCTCCGCCTCGTGCCGGCTCTCCGTCTCGTGCCGGCTCTCCGTCTGGTGCCGTGCCTGTGCGTCGTGCCGTCGGCGCCCATCCAGGCCCGTCGCGATCAGCGTCACGTGGACCTCGCCATCGGCAACGTCGCCGAACGTGGCACCGAAGATCACGTTCGCGCGGGGATCGGCCGTGGCGCGGATCTCGTCGGCAGCCTGACGGACCTCCTTGAGGCTCATGTCGGCAGGCCCAGCGATATGGAACAGGATCCCGCGGGCACCGTGGATGCTCGCCTCGAGGAGCGGGCTCGACGCGGCCTGGCGAGCCGCCTCGACGGCTCGACCGTCCCCCCAGCCCTGACCGAGACCGATGAGTGCCGGGCCTGCGCCCTGGACGACCGACCGCACGTCGGCGAAGTCGAGGTTGATCAGACCCGGCGCGGTCAGTAGGTCGACGATCCCTTCGACGGCCTTGAGGAGCACCTCGTCGACGATCCGGAAGGCCTCGAGGGCCGACGCGTTCTGGTCGATCGCCTCGCCGACGCGGTCGTTCGGGACCGTGATCATCGCGTCGACCTCGGCGAGCAGCCGTTCCGCGGCGTCCTCGGCGACATCGCGCCGCGGCGTGCCTTCGAAATCGAACGGCTTGGTGACGACGGCGATCGTCAAGGAGCCCTGCTCGCGGGCCTTCCTGGCGACGATCGGCGCAGCGCCGGAGCCGGTGCCACCGCCGAGGCCGGCTGTGACGAAGACGAGGTCCGCACCCGCGACGGCGTGGCCGATCCGTTCGGCGTCCTCCTCGGCGGCTCGACGCCCGATCTCGGCGTCGCCACCTGAGCCGAGCCCGCGGGTGACGGCGTCGCCGATACGTAGCCGGAGCTCCGCACGGGACTCGCGCAGGGCCTGCGCATCCGTGTTGACGGCCACGAAACCGACACCCGGCAGCCCGACGTCGACCATGCGGTCGACCGCGTTGCCGCCACCCCCGCCGACGCCGACGACGAGGATCGACCGGGCCTCGGGCCGACGCCCGCGGCGGAACCAGCCGGGGATCGACGTCGCGATGCGCACGACCAGCAACCCGAGCAGGACGAGGGCGACGAGTTGGACGAGCGTCTGGGCGGCGGGGTCCACGTCGCGACTCTAGTCCGGGGCGGTGCGTCGTTCGCCCAGAAAGTCGTCCTGCGGAGGGTGGTCCCTTCGGTTCGGCCGGCCGGCGTAGAGTCTGTGCCGTGCAGCTCGCGCCATCGCTCCACCGACTCGGCGGCTCGACCCTCGTCAACGGCTACCTCGTCGCCGACTCGACGGGCGTGACGATCATCGATGCCGGCCTGCCCGGGTACTGGAAGCAGCTCCCCGGTGAACTGGCACGCATGGGTCGCTCGATGGACGACGTGCGCGGTGTCGTGCTGACCCACGGCGACACCGACCACGTCGGGTTCGCCCAACGCCTCCGGCAGGAACGCGGGGTCCCGGTCTACGTGCACGCGGCGGACGCGCCGCGCGCCCGCGGCGAGGTCACGAAGCCCTCGACGGGTTGGGGCAAGGTCAAGGTCGGCGCGCTGCTCGGCTTCCTCTGGTACGCGGGACGACAGGGCGGCCTCCGGGTGCCGCCCGTCCGCGAGGTCGTGCCGGTCGACGATGGTGCGACGCTCGACCTGCCCGGGTCACCGCGGCTCATCCACATCCCGGGGCACACGCCGGGGAGTGCCGCGATCCACGTTCCGGCGGTCGACGCGCTCTTCGTGGGCGATGCGCTGACGACGCGCGACGTGCTGACGGGCGATGGCGGGCCCCGGATCGCGCCGTTCACGCTCGACCCGGCCTCCGCGCGGGCATCGTGGGACAAGCTCGACGGGATCGATGCTCGCTGGGTCCTCGTCGGGCACGGCGATCCGTGGGATCGCGGCGTTGCCGAAGCGCTCCGGGAGGCGCGGGCTCGCTAGAGGATCGGGAACCCGGTGGGCGACTAGACGCCCGCGGGCGGCGTCAGGGCGTCGGCGATCTCATCGAGCGTCTCCACCACGACAGCCGCACCGGCACCCTCGAGTGCCTCACGTGTGACCGCGCCTCCGACGAGGACGCCGATCGGGATCATCGCGGCGGCCGACGATGCGACGACGTCCCAGGTCGAGTCGCCGACGTACCACGTCCGGGACGGATCGACGCCGAGCTCTTCCGCGGCTCGCAACAAAAGGTCGGGCTCGGGCTTCGCGTGCTCGACGTGGCTCGCATCGATGATGGTCGGTTCGCTCGCAAGACCGAGCGCGTCGACCGATGTCGTCACCTGCTCCTTGCGGCTCGACGTCGCGATCGCCGACTTCATCCCGCGCGCATCGATCGCATCGAACAGGCGGCGCACCCCGGGGAGTGCCTGCGGGTCCCGGTTCAACTCCTCGTAGATCTCGCCGGAGCGCTTGTCGACGACCTCTGCCCGATCCTCGTCGATCGGCTGGCCCGCGAGGGCGTGGATCTCGCGCGCGAGACGCTTGCCGTCGAGACCGATGAGCGGCTTGAGCTGATCACGTGACGTCGGGATCGAGACCTCCTCGAAGGTCCGAAGCCAAGCCTCGATGCGCTTGTCGACGCTGTCGACGAGCGTACCGTCGAGGTCGAACACGATGGCGTCGGGCTGCGGCAGCGCCTGGATCCTGGCTATCGCCGTCATCGCCGAGGCGGCATCTGTCTTCGACACGCGGGCGATGCTAGCCGAGCGGCCACGTCATCAGCAGGCGCTCGCCGCCGGCTTCCCTCACGTCGGCGTGCCAGACCTGGGGAGCGGCTGGACCCCAAGCGTAGAATCGAGGCTGCTCCCGACCCGCCCTCGAGGCGCCGTCTACCGCTCCTCGGACGGGCCGGTGCGAGGAGGAGCGCCGATGATGCAGCACGCCTTCCTGATCGAGCTGGAGGACAAGCCAGGCGCGCTCGCCGACGTTGCCGAGGCGATCGCCGCGAAGGGCGTCAACATCGTGAGCCTGAGCGGTGCGACCTGCGGCGAACGCAGTCGCGTCGCCATCGCGACCGACGATGAGGCGGGCGCTCGCGCCGCGCTCTCAGGCGCTGGCGCCACATTCCAGGAGATGGAGATCACATCGGTCCCGTTGCGCCACGAACCAGGTAGCCTCGCCAAGGCGGCACGGCAGCTGGCGAATGCCGGCGTGAACATCGAGTCGATCCTGCTCCTGGGGATGCAGGGCAACGACATCGATGTCGGCTTCATCACCGGCGACCCGTCGATGGCGAAGAGCACGCTCTCGGGCGCCGCCTCGATGCGCGCCTAGGAGCCCGTCAGGCTGGGGGGTCTCCCGGCGTCACGATCCGGACCCCGATGTGGTGGTCCTGCTGGGTCGGCGGATCCTCGAAATCACGGTAGGCCGACCGAGCGACGCACGGCACCCCCCACCAGGCGGCCGACGGCGTGCCGTCGTGCTGGGGTCGCTCGGCCGCGAGCTCGAAGCGAGCCCAGGACGGCGGTGCCAGTTCGCCGGCCGGATCCGTATCGTCCGTGCCGATCAGGATCGACCCGGCCGGGACCCATACCTGCGCCACGCCGTGCTCGTCGGTCCCTTCCTTGCCAGCAGCCGGGCCGATTCCCGACGAAAGGTGGTGCGCCCGGTCACCGAACCGACATGGCGACCGCACAAGACCACACCAGACCGGAGCACGATAAGGCACCCCCCGAGGCTCACCCGAACGGAGATCGAGCCCCCAGGCGATCTCCGGGGCGGCGCGCGGGGCTTCGGCCCCGCCGCCGCCGCCGCTGATCGGGTCGGCCGGGGTCAGGCCGGGTCCAGATCCGCTTGCGACGCCTCGAGTGGCTCGCGCAGCGCCGACCAGGCCAGGATCCCGAGCGAGATCAACAGGGCGATGCCCATCACCGGCGCACCGATCCGCTTGATCTCGGCCGAGTCGAGGATCAGCCCGATC
>DATHTG010000079.1:0-17561 GCA_035463515.1 Candidatus Limnocylindrales bacterium | reverse complement strand
AGGCAGGGACGTCCCTCGCATCGGGCATGGGCGCGGTCCACGCCGCCCTGGGTTCGCAACTGAAGGCCGGCGATCGGGTCGTCGGTCCGCTTGCCGCGTACGGGTCGACGCGCAAGCTCCTGTCCGACGTCTTCACGAGGTTCGGCGTCACGGTCGATCTCGTCGACATGACCGACAACGCCGCCGTCGCGTCGGCGATCGCCGCATCACCGACGCGGCTCGTCTACGCCGAGACCATCGCCAACCCGACGACCGTCGTGGCCGACCACGCGACGGTCGCCCGGCTCGCCCACGAGCACGGCGCGACGTACCTGGTCGACAACACCTTCGCCACGCCGTTCGTGTGTCGACCGCTGGATCTCGGTGCAGACCTCGTCATCGAATCGGCGACGAAGTTCCTCGGCGGCCACAGCGACGTGATCGCGGGTGTCGTCGCCGGGCGAGCCGAGCTGGTCCGGGACGTCGAGGCGTTCCAGAACGACACCGGCGCCACGATCGGTCCCTTCGACGCGTTCCTCGTCTTGCGCGGCCTGTTGAGTCTCGGCGTCCGGATGGAGCGGCATTCGCAGAACGCCGCGGCACTCGGCGCGTGGCTCGAGCGTCAGGACGGCGTGGTTCGTGTGATGTATCCCGGTCTGCCCAGCCACCCGCAGCATGCGGTGGCGGCCAAGCAGTTCCGGGACGGTGTCGCTGGCGGGATGCTGTCATTCGAGGTCGAGGGTGGTCGCGAGGGCGGCCAGGCGATCATCGACTCGATGGCACTCCCCGAACTGACCGCCTCGCTCGGCAGCGTCCACACGTTCGTGGTCCACCCGCCATCGACCTCTCAGCGGCAGCTCTCCGAGGAGGAGCTGGTCGCGTCGGGCATCACCCCGGGCCTGCTGCGCGTGTCGGTCGGGCTCGAGGACATCGAGGACCTGCAGGCCGACTTCGCGGCTGCGCTCGAGGTCGCGCGCGGCGTCGCGGGGCGTGCCACGGTGGGCGTCTAGACCCGTCCCGTGGCCACACCCGCCGCAGCCGCCGGCGCTCCCGCCGCGACGGGCGCGGCGCGCGCACCCAGCGACCCGTTCGCCCAGCTCGGGCAGGGCATCTGGCGGCTGCTGACCTCGGTCGACTTCGCCGTCGTCCAGATCATCTTCCTGGCGAGCCTCGCCGCGGTCGGGATGACGCTCCAGCAGCTGCCGGACTTCGCGTTCCGTTCGCCGGCGGACTACGCGACGGCCATCGAGGCCATCCATATCCGCTATGACCCGGTCCTCGGGCCGGGGCTCGTCAACGTCCTCGAACGGCTCGGCGCGTTCTCGGTGTTCAAGTCCGGGATCTTCGGTGTCGGACTGGTCGTGCTCGTCGTGTCGATCGTCGTCTGCACGCTCGATCGCACGCCCCGACTGTGGCGGGACGTGTCCGCGGTCCGCGTCGTCCAACCGGAGCCCTTCTTCGATCCGCGGCTGCCGGACCGTGCCGCGATGACCGGCGTGTCCGCCGCCGACCTGGGGCAGGTCATCCGATCGCGGGGATTCCACGTCCGGGAGGCGTCGACGGATGACGGCTCGACCTATGTCTACGGCGATCGCCACCAGTTCACGAAGATGGCGACGCTCGCGACGCACCTGGGCCTGATCCTGTTCCTGCTCGCCGGCCTCGTCACGTGGCAGTTCGGCGACGAGCTCGGTCTCGTCATCCCCGAGGGTGAGTCGAGGACGGTCCAGAACATCGGTGCGAGCGACTTGATGCTCGTCAAGAACAACGATTTCGAGGCACCGGGCTTCGAGACCGGCATGCCGACCGACTTCACGACCGACCTCGCCGTCTACCAGAACGGCACCGAGGTCGCGCGCAAGACGATCCGGGTCAACGACCCGCTTGGCGTCGGCGGCTACACGTTCCACCAGAACGGCTTCGGTCCGGCGCCGCATATCGTGGTGAACGATGCGACCGGAGCGCCGCTCTGGGATGCGAAGGTGCCGATGCTCGGGTCGGCTGGCGGCAACCCCTACGAGACCATGGCCGTCCCCGGGCGTGATCTCGGCCTGCAACTGCTGCTCGGCCGCGATGACGTGGGGGAGGGTCTGCTCGTGGTCCTCCCCTACAGGATCCTGGGCGAGAACGCCGACGGCACGCCGCAGGTCCAGAATTTCGACCCCGTCCAGCTGCGGCGTGGCGACGAGAAGGTGTCGGACGCGCTGGGCATCTCGGTGAGCCTGGTCGATTTCGGCGAGTACACGCTCGTGATCGCCAAGCGCGATCCGGGCCAGGGCATCGTCTGGGCGGCGTTCCTGAGCCTCATCACCGGGATCACGATCACGTTCTATCGACCGCGGCGGCGAGTGTGGGCCCGCCTCTCCCCGGAGGGAAACCTCGGCCTGGTGTTCCGTGCCGACCGCTATGTGGATGTCGAGCGCGAGTTCGGTGGCTTGCTCGACGACCTCGTGGCGACGCGCCAGCCCGCCACGGCCTAGCTGCGTCCGGCGTACCGTCGCGGGGTGACGACGCTCCACGACCTGCATCGCACGCTCTTCCCGACGGCACGCCCCGTCGGCGGCGGCGATCTGCCACCGGAGCGGGCGCAGCGCGAGGTGAGCTGGGTCCGCGTCCTGAAGCCGCGCGTCCCGGCATTCGACGCGCTCGAGGCCGGCGACGTGGCGATCATCGCGGCAGCCGCTCTGGCTGTCGTCGCTGCTGGACCGGCGCAGATCCACGACCTCGTCGTCGCGCTCATCCGGGCACGCGTTCCCGCCGTGCTGCTCGTCGAGGGTGACACCGGCAACGACACGCTCGCGGCGCTCGGTGAGGCCGCCTCGACCGCCGGGCTGACCGCGCTCGGATTGGGCAGGGTCGACCCCGTCGCGTTGGAACGGAGCGTCATCGGCCTTCTCGTGAACCGACGAGCCGAGCTCGATCGACGGGCAGCCGACCTCGAGGCGCAACTCGCGCGATTCGCGCTGCTCGGCCGTGGGCTCGACGTCCAGGCCGCGACGATCGGGGCGTTCCTCGGGCGTGCCGTGGTGATCGAGGGTCGGCGCGGCGACCCGATCGCCGTCCATGCGCCGGCCGACCTGCCGGCCGCCGCGACAGCCGTCGCGCGGTACCTCGCGAGGCCATCGGGCGCCGCGGCGCTGCGCGTCGAGATCCCGGCACCGGCTGGCGAGAGCGGTTCCGGCGGACGATTGATCCTGCTCGGGGATGAGGCGCCCAACGAGCTGGAACGTATCGCCGCGGAACGTGTGGCGGCACTCCTTGCGCTCGAATTGGCACGCGACGAGGCCGTCCGACAAGCGCGTGAGGAGACGCGTCGTGGCGATCCGCTCCCGGCCGACGGCCCTCCCTGGGTCGTGATGCTCGCCGAGCAGCGCTCCCCCGACGGACCCGATGACATCGCTGCCCGCGAGGAGACCCGTGCCGAGCTGCGACTGCTGATGTCCCCGCGCCGGCTCGTCCTTCGTGGCAGCTCCGAGAGCCTCGAGCTCCGTCTCGTCGCGGCCGCGCCAGAGGACGACCCGGACGGTCTCGGGACGGCGACCCGCCTCGCATCGTTCCTCGACCGGATGGTCGCCGTCAGTCGGCCGTTCAGCGAACCCGGCGCTCGACCCGCTGCCGAGGCCGCCGCACGCGCCACGCTCGAAGCCGCGGAGCAGCTTGCCGATCCGCCTCGGGTCGTCCGCGCGTCTCGGCTTCCTGCGTACCTCCTGCTCGGCAACGTCCGCAACCTCCCGGACGGCGTCCGCCAGGCGAAGGAGCTCCTCGCACCGATCCTCGTCGGGCGCGACGAGTCGCAACGCGAGCGGCTCGACACGCTGGCGGCGGTCCTCTCCTCACCGAGTCTCGCCGACGCGGCCGCACGGCTTGGCGTCCACCGCAACACGATCGCCTACCGCGTCCAACGGCTGGAGCGCCGTGGCGATTGGGACCTCTCGGACCCTGAGCTTCGCGTCGCCCTGATGCTCGCCGTTAGGGTCATGCAAAATGCACAAGAAGTGTCACCGGCTCCGGTACTGAACCGCAACCCGGTCCCCTGATACCGTGTCCTCCCGAGGTGCATGAGCCCGTTTTGGTGCGGGTTGCACAAGCGGACGGAGGATCACCATCGCGATGACCACCCTCGAGCGGATCCCCAGCGGAGTCGCCGCGCCCACGACGACCGTCTCCGAGGTCTTGTCCCTGGCCCGCGAAGCCGGCGTCCTGATCGTCGACCTGCGATTCGTCGACCTGCCCGGCCAGGCCCAGCACTTCAGCATCCCCGTCAAGGACCTCGGCGAGGACCTGTTCATCGACGGGATCGGCTTCGATGGCTCGAGCATCCGAGGCTTCCAGCACATCCACGAGTCGGACATGCTGCTGATGCCCGATCCGACGACCGCGTACGTCGATCCGACACTCGAGATCCCGACCCTCATCCTGAGCTGCGACGTGGTCGAGCCGGGCAGCCGCGAGCCGTACAGCCGCGACCCGCGCTACGTCGCCCGCAAGGCAGAGCGCTACCTCGCCGAGAGCGGCATCGCGACGACGTCCTTCTGGGGCCCCGAGGTCGAGTTCTACATCTTCGACTCGCTCCGCTTCGAGACCCAGGGCCACAAGTCGATGTACGAGATCGACTCCGACGAGGGCATCTGGAACTCGAGCCGCAATGGGACGTCGAACCTCGCCCACCGACCTCGACCCAAGGAGGGCTATTTCCCGGTCCCGCCCATGGATACGCTCCAGGACCTGCGCAGCAAGATGGTTCTCGCGCTCCAGGCGTCCGGCATCGACGTCGAGGTCCAGCACCACGAGGTCGGCGGCCCCGGGCAGTCCGAGATCGATATCCGCTACGGCACCCTCGTCGAGACCGCCGACCGCGTCCTTCGCTACAAGTACATCGTCAAGCAGGTCGCCCACGCGGCCGGCAAGGTCGCGACGTTCATGCCGAAGCCGCTCTACGGCGACAACGGCTCGGGGATGCATACCCACCAGAGCCTCTGGAAGGACGGCACGAACCTCTTCTACGACGAGAACGGCTACGCGCTGCTGTCCGACACCGCCCGCTGGTACATCGGCGGCCTGCTGAAGCACGCCAAGGCGATCCTCGCGTTCGCGGCGCCGACCACCAACTCGTATCGCCGGCTGGTGCCGGGCTACGAGGCGCCGATCAACCTCGTCTACTCGCAGCGCAACAGGTCGGCATGCATCCGGATCCCGACGTACTTCACCACGCCGGGCGCCCGCCGGCTCGAGTTCCGCTCCCCGGACCCGACCTGCAACCCGTACCTGTCGTTCAGCGCGCAGCTCCTCGCCGGGCTCGACGGGGTGATCAACAAGATCGAGCCGCCGGCGCCTGTCGACGCCGACATCTACGAGCTGAGCGCCGAGGAGAAGGCCGGCATCGACGGCACGCCTGGCTCGCTCGAAGAGGCCCTCGACGCACTCGAGGCCGACCAGGAGTTCCTCTATCGCGGCGACGTGTTCACCAAGGACGTCGTCGACGCGTGGCTCGACTTCAAGCGGGCCGGCGCCAAGGAGGTCCAGCTTCGGCCGCACCCGTACGAGTTCTACCTCTACAGCGAGATGTAACGAAGGGTCCTACCGGACCACGAGCGCCCGGCCGCGAGAACGGCCGGGCGTATCCTTGCCCCACCCCGACCGACCCGTCCAGGAGGTTCCGTTGACCGTCGCCACCCGTCCCGAGACCAGCGCCGACGCCACAGCCAAGATCGAGGCCGCCAAATCCAGCGGCAGCCGGTTCATCCAGCTGCAGTTCACCGACATCATCGGCCACGTCAAGGCCGTGACGATCCCGATCCACCAGCTCGAGGGCTCGGTCAAGCACGGGACGTGGTTCGACGGGTCGTCGATCGAGGGCTTCACCCGGATCGCGGAATCGGATCAGTACCTGATGCCGGACATGGACACCTTCGCCGAGATCCCCTGGCAGCCCGGCTCGGGTCCGCGCGGGACGGCACGCGTCATCTGCGACGTGTTCACTCCGAACGGCGAGCCGTTCGTCGGTGACCCGCGTCGCATCCTGCGCCGCCAGGTCGAACGGGCGCAGAAGCTCGGCTATGTGGTGAACACGGGCCCGGAGCTCGAGTTCTTCCTGTTCCGACGCGGCGAGGACGGGGCGATCGAACCGCTGCCGCATGACCAGGCTGGCTACTTCGACTTCTCGACCGACCTTGCCCAGGAGATCCGGCAGGACATGGTCGATGCGCTCGAGGCGTTCGGGATCAGGGTCGAGGCGGCGCATCACGAGGTGGCCGTCGGCCAGCACGAGATCGACTTCGAGTACTCCGACGCCCTCCGAACCGCCGATAACGCGATCACGTTCAAGTTCGCGCTGAAAGCCATCGCCCAGCAGCACGGGCTGTACGCGACGTTCATGCCAAAGCCGATCCACGGGATCAACGGCTCGGGGATGCACACCCACCAGTCGCTCTACTCGATCGCCGACAGCAGGAACGCCTTCGCGGACGCGTCGAACCCGTACGGGCTGTCGGACGTGGCGCGGTCGTACATGGCCGGGATCCTCGCCCACGCGCGCGGGATGATCGCCGTCCTGGCGCCGCTCGTGAACTCGTACAAGCGCCTCGTCCCCGGCTACGAGGCACCGACCTACCTCACATGGGGCCGGACCAACCGGTCCGCGCTCATCCGCGTTCCGATGGTGTCACCCGGCAAGTCGATCGAGGGAACGCGCTGCGAGGTCCGCTGCCCCGACCCGTCATCGAACACCTACCTCGCGTTCGCGGCGATGATCGCCGCCGGCCTCGACGGCGTCGAGAAGGGCATGACCCTGGCCGAACCCGTCGAGGAGTCGCTGTTCGAGATGGACGCTTCGCGCATCGCCGAGAAGGGCATCCGCGAACTACCCGGGACGCTGGGCGAGGCACTCGACGAGCTCGAGCGGGACGAAGTCATCCGCGAGGCGCTGGGCGACCACATCTTCAACCACTACGTGGACGCGAAGCGCTCCGAGTGGGACGAGTACCGGACGCAGGTTTCGGATTGGGAGGTCGAGCGCTACCTCGACGAGTTCTAGGTCGCCGCGCGGCCGCCCGAGGCGCCGCGCTCGATCGGCAGGGTGAACTGGAAGGTCGAGCCGGCGCCGAGGCGGCTCTGGAGCCAGAGGCGGCCGCCGTGGTGCTCGATGATCTCGCGGCAGATCGGCAGCCCGAGGCCGGTGCCGTGTGGATAGAGGCCGGTACTGTCGGTGGCTTGGGTGAATGGCTCGAAGACCTTCTCCTGGTCGGCGTCGGCGATGCCGCGACCGGTGTCGGAGACCGCGACCTGGACCCAGCCGCTCTCGACCTCATGCCAGGCGACGATCGTGATCGAGCCTTCGGGCGTGAACTTGACCGCGTTCGAGATGAGGTTGATGACGACCTGCAGGAGTCGGTCACGATCGCCGGTGATCGTGGGGAGATCGGGCTCGACTTCCACCCGGAGCGTCGGGCCTGAATCGGGACGGAGGAGCGATGCGGTCGCCGCGGTGGCGCGGTCGATCACCTCGTGGATGTCGACCGGCTCGGAGCGCCAGTCGACCCGGCCGGCCTCGATCTTGGCGAGATCGAGCGTCTCGTTGATGAGCGTCGTGAGCCGCTCGCCCTCCTCGACGATGATCGCAAGGTTCTCGGTGACCTGGCGCATCGCGCGGTCGACCCTCGGGTCGTCGCTCGCACCCATCGCCGGAAAGACGACGTCGGAGAGGCGCTTGGAGATCAGCCTCGAGAAGCCGACGACCGAGGTGAGCGGCGTGCGAAGTTCGTGGCTGACGTTCGAGAGGAAGCGGCTCTTCGCCTCGGTGGCCGCCTCGGCGGCCTGGCGGGCCTCGACCAGATCCGCAGTCCGCTCGAGGACGCGCTCCTCGAGCACGGCCTTCTGCTCCTCGAGCTCGGAGTAGAGTCGCGCGTTCTCGAGACCGCCCGCGATCAGGCTGCCGACCGTGTACAGCAGCGGTCCGTCACCGGGGAGGACGTCACGGCCGGTCAGCCGGTTGTCGACCCCAAGGATGCCGACCGTCCGCCCCTTGGTGACGAGTGGCGTGCCCAGGAATGACGTCACCTCGAGGAGCCGAGCGAACTCCCGGTTGTCCTCGTCGGGATCGGTGTCGACGTCACGGAACAGCAGCGGGCCATCGGCCCGGGCGATCCGGCTGAGCAGCGCCGACTCCTCGTCGAGGGGGATCTCGGCCGCAGCGATCCGTGCCGCCATCTCGGGGCTGCCGCCGATGGACCGCCCCCCGGTGAGTACGTTCCGTTCCGAGTCGACGAGGAGGATCAGCGCACGATCGAAGCGGAGGTGGCGCGTGACAGCCTGGAGGGACCGGTCGACGAGCTCGTCCCGGTCGAGCGTCGAGCTGACCGCCAGCCCGATCTCGTTGAGCGTGATGAGCTCCGCGAGGCGCTGTTCCGCGAGGGCCTCGGGCGTGACGCTCATCGGTCGCGGATCGACTCCGCGTGGGCAGTGGCCTGCGCGATCGCGGGTGCCGCCAATGACGCGATCGCCGAGATCGCCTTCAGGTCGGAGGCCCTGTACTCGACACGTGTCGGCGACGACGCGCCGATGACGCCTATCCGGTGGCCACGGAGGTTGAGCGGAGCGGCCACGAGCGAGGCAGTTCCCCGTTCCGACTCCGATGCTCGCGGATCGCCCGCCACGTCGTTCACGATCTCGGCGTCGCCCTCGAGGATCGACCCAAGGATGCCGCCGTCGAGCCGATGGGCGTCGGGGCCGTCACGCAGCGCCACGAAGCCCACGCCGCCTGTCGGCAATCGGCTCGCCTCGTGGAGGGCCACATCGACGACCTCGTCGACGTCGAGCGATGCCCCGATCGATTCCGACAGGTCGTAGATGAGACTCAGCTCGCGGTATCGATCAAGCGCCTCGGCGGCCAAGGCGCGCTTGTCGGCCTCGCGGGACGCGGCGTAGGACAGCACCGCGGCGATCGAGGCCGCGGGCCGCGGGCCGTGGACCCAGCCGACGGTCCGGCCCTCGACCGTGACGGGATGCTGCTCGACGGCGCCGACGCCGGTCCCACCCTGTCGATCGAGGACGACCTCGCCATCCATGTCGGTGATCGTGACCCTCGCGTCCGTACCGGCCAATAGCACCGACAGCATCGGCCCGACGTGTCGGTGGCGCAGGATGAGCCGCCGGAGCTCCGCGGACTCCATCAGAGACCGAGGGCGGCCCGGGCTCGCCGGAGGAGGTCGTCCGGATCAAACGGTTTGGTGAGGTACTCATCCGCGCCGGCCGCGATGCCCTCCTCCCGGTCGACTGCCTGGCCACGGGCCGTGAGCATGATCACGGTCGTGCTCGACAGGGCCGGATCCGCCTTGATGGTCCGTGCCACCTCGAAGCCGTCCATCCTCGGCATCGAGACGTCGAGGAAGACGAGGTCCGGTGGCTGGTTGCGCACGACGTCGACGGCCTGTTCGCCGTCCACCGCCGTCAGCAGCTCGACCCCCTCGTCCTCCAGCTCCTCCAGCGTCTGCTCGATGAGCAGGCGGATGTGCTGCTCATCGTCGACGATGAGGACGGTCGGCATCGAGACCTCCGGATCGGGCGATCGGGCGTGGCTGGGCGACGTGGGAGCGGCGGGCGGGCGGGCGAGGCGCTGCGGGAACGCGGCAAGGATACGGCACCGATTCCGGCAAGATGGGTCGCGTGTTGGATGTCCGGCCGGGTCGATCGCTCGGCCTGCTGTCGGCCGCCCACGCCGTCAACCATTCGTTCGCCGTGCTGTTGCCGCCGATCTTCCTGGCGGTCATCGACGAGTTCGGGACGACGGTGCAGTCGGTGGCCTTCCTCGCCGCCTTCGGGTCGCTCGCATCGGGACTGGTCCAACTCAGCTACGTGGAGCTGACCCGGCACGTGTCGCGGAAGCGGCTGCTCGGTGCGGGCGGCCTGCTGTTCGGTGGCGGGTTCGCGGCGATGTCGCTGGCGACGAGCTTCATGACCTTCGCCATCCCGACGATCGCGGCACGGATCGGCGGCTCACCACAGCATCCGGTCGGCAACGGGCTCCTCGCCGAGCAGTACCCACCGGAGCGCCGCGGGTTCGCGATCAGCGCTCATATCGCAGGTGGGAATCTTGGGACCGTCCTCGTGGCCGTCGTCGGGACGCCGCTGCTTGCTCTCATCGGCTGGCGCGGCGTGTCGATCGTGTTCGGCGTGGCCGCGGCGATCATCGCGCTCGGGATCCTGGCCTTCGTCCGCGAACATGGTACGGACCGGGCAGCCGCCCGGGCCGGGGGAAGCAGCCTCGATGGCCTCCGGAGGGTCGTCGCGGATCGGGACCTGCGCTGGGTGTTCCTGACCTCGATGCTCGGTGGCGGCGGGCGCGGCCTCGGCGTCGTGAATCTCTTCGCGCTGATCTACCTGACGCGCGTCCTCGGGTTCGACGAGGGGACGTCGGGCCTGATGTACGGCGCCCTCATCGTCTTCAGCGTCCCGATGCCACTCCTCGCCGGATGGCTGTCGGACCGGTTCGGTCGGAAGCCCCTGATCATCGCGGCATACATCGGCGGGGCGGTCGGCTTCGGCGTCTTCATCTTCGCTGGGTCGTCGCTGCTGTGGCTCTGGGTCGGCATCGTGATCATGGGTCTCTTCTCGTTCGCCGAATCGCCGCAGCTCCAGGCGCTTCTCGCCGACATGTCGCCGCCGGAGAGCCGCGACGCGTCGTACGCGCTGTACTTCACGCTCGCATTCGGCGTCGGCTCGCTATGGACCGCGGTCTACGGCACGGTCATCGAGCAGCTCGGCGAGCCGACGGGGGTGCCGGTCGTGTTCGGACTGATGGCGGTCGCGTTCATCGCTGCGGCCATCGCGACGCTGCCCATCCATGCGGAGCGGGCGGAGCGCACCTCTCGCGGAGACTGGACCGAGGGCCTCGAGGCCTAGGGCATACTCCCCGGCGTGGACGCCAGGATCCTGCTCGTCGAGGACGACCCGTCGATCCGGGAAGTGACCGCGATCGGGTTGCGCAACGCGGGCTTCACGGTCGAGACCGCGCACGACGGCCGTGCCGGGCTCGATGCGTTCGAGGCGGCCGACCCTGCCGTCGACCTGGTGCTGCTCGACGTGATGCTGCCGCGGATGGACGGTCTGGAGGTCGCCCGGGAGATCCGCCGCGCCTCGACGGTCCCGATCGTGATGCTCACCGCGCGAGCCGACACGATCGACGTCGTCGTCGGGCTGGAGGCAGGCGCCGACGACTACGTGCGCAAGCCGTTCGAGGTCCCGGAGCTCGTCGCCCGCGTCCGGGCTGCCCTTCGGCGGGGAGCAGGGGTCGGTTCGAGACGGGACGCCAGCGGTTCGCCCGATGACGGACCGCTCCGCCTCGGCCCCCTCGTTATCGACGTCGCCGGGCGCAGCGTCACCCGCGAGGGCAGCACCGAGGAGATCGCGTTGACGCGGACGGAATTCGACCTGCTCGTCGACCTCGCCCGGCATCCCGGCCAAGTGCTTGGCCGGGATACGCTCCTCGATCGGATCTGGGGCTACGACTATCTCGGCGATTCGCGGCTGGTCGATGTCGCGATCGGACGGCTGCGTGCCAAGATCGAGGCCGACCCGAGCGCGCCCGAGCTGATCCTCACGGTCCGCGGGGCGGGCTACAAGGCCGCACGCTAGGAGGGCGCGCATGCGCTGGCCGCGGGGGGTCCGGGCGCGACTGGCGGGGGCGCTGGTCCTGCTGGTGGCAGTCACCGCCGTCGTGCTGGGCGTGGGCGCGTCCGTGTTCGTCGACGCGCGCCTGCATCAGCAGGCCCTGCAGGATGCGGCCGCGCAGGCGCGGTTCGACCTGACGGTCACGGTACCCGGTCGCCAGTTGCCGGACGAACCGACGATCGACGACGTGGTCCGGAGCGGGCTGACCGACACGTTCCTGCGGCGCAACGTCGACACCGTGATCGACCTCGGCGCCGGTGAGAGCGTCAAGTCGAACGACGCGCTCGACGACCTGCTCGAGCGATTGCCACCCGACGTCCCGGCCCGCGTCGGTCGAGGCGAGCTCGCGTTCGCGTGGCTGCCGGTCGACCAGCGGCCGTCGCTGGTGGTCGGCGGGCTCGCGCCCGGCGGCGACCTCGCCGTGTACTTCGTGCGCGACGTCTCCGATATCGATACGGCCGTCGGTCAGCTTCGGGCGGCCCTGCTCATCGGCACGATCGTGCTGGTCATCGCCGCACTCGTCGCCGCGCGACGGCTGGCTCGAGGCATCCTGTCGCCGATCGAGGAAGCGGGCCGGACGGCCGAGCGGATCGAGCGCGGCGACCTGCTCGCGCGCGTGCCGGTCACGTCGCGCGACGAGTTCGGGGTGTGGGCCGACCGGTTCAACCGGATGACCGACACGCTCGCCGAGTCGATCCGCCGTCTCGAGGCCGCCCAGCACCAGAATCGCCGCTTCGTGGCTGACGTGTCGCACGAGTTGCGGACACCGGTCACGGCGCTCGTGGCGGAGGCGTCGATCGTGCGAGAGCATGTCGCGGAGCTGCCGCCAGAGAGCCGGCGAGCGGCCGAGCTGCTCGTCGACGACGTGGGTCGTTTGCGGGACCTCGTCGAGGAGCTCATGGAGCTGTCGCGCTTCGACGCGGACGCCGAGGAGGTCTCGCTCGAGCGCGTCGACCTGGCTCGACTCATCGAGAACGTGCGTGCCGCCCGATCGCCGAAGGCGAGGTTCCTGACACCGGACAAGAAGGTCGTCATCGACGTCGACCCCCGCCGGCTCGAGCGCATCCTCGCCAACTTCCTCGACAACGCCCGGGAACACGCGGCCGACGCGGACGTGCAGATCGAGCTCGACGGCAAGCGCGACGACGAGGTCGTCATCGCAGTCTCGGACCGTGGGCCGGGCGTCCCCGAGGATCGGTTGGAGATGATCTTCGATCGCTTCACGAAGGTCGATCCGTCGCGGTCCGGTGGCAGCTCCGGGCTCGGCCTGGCGATCGCAGCGGAGCATGCCGCCCTGATGGGCGGCTACCTCCAGGCGATGAACCGGGAGGGCGGCGGTCTGCGCCTGGAGCTGATCCTGCCGAAGGACGTTGCCAGATCGTTACCGGCGGGACATGTCGCTGCGACGTAGCCGATCGATGCTCGCGCCCTGATCACCGCATCAGGAGCCCGCTCCATCATGGCCAGCATCCGTCATCGCTCACTCGTCCCGGCGCTTGCCGGACTCCTTCTCGTCGCCTCAGCGTGCACGTCATCCGGGGGTCTCGGCCCGGTGCCGAGCGTCCCGCCGACCGACGCGCCGTCAGCCGAGCCGGGGCCGTCGGACGAGACGCCGTCGATCCCGCCGTCGCCATCGGGGTCACCATCGCGGTCGCCCGTCACGTCGCCATCGACGTCGCCGCCGGCCTCGCCGGGTGGCTCCGCCTCGCCATCGGCGCCGGCTGAGACCATGATCGTCCGCGCCTACTACGTGCTTGGCGGCGACCCAGGGGTCGAGGGTCTCGTGCCCACCCTTCGGGTCGTGCCGAAGAGCGCCGGCGTGGCGCGAGCCGCGATGGATGCGCTCCTCGACAGTGGCACGATCCTCGACTCCTACCAGCAGATCTCGACGGCGATCCCGCCGACGACGAAGCTGCTGGGCATCTCGATCAAGAACGGCGTCGCCACCGTCGACCTGTCGAGTGACTTCGGGTCGCCCGGTGGCAGCGCAGGCTCGATGTACCGGCTCGGCCAGGTCGTCTACACGCTCACCCAGTTCTCGACCGTCCGGGCGGTCCTGTTCCAGATCGAGGGTCGCACCGTCACGACCTTCGGCTCAGAAGGGATCGTCCTCGACGGGCCGCAGACCCGAAAGGATTTCGACGATCTGCTGCCGTCGATGTTCGTGGACAGGCCGGCGTTCGGGGCGGCCGCCAACAACCCGGCCCGGATCAGCGGCACGGCCAACGTGTTCGAGGCGACGTTCCGGATCGCCTTGCTGGACGGTTCGAAGAAGGTTTTGGTGGACAAGATGAACATGGCCACGTGTGGCACCGGCTGCCGCGGCACCTTCGACGTCACGTTGCAGTACGACGTTCCGAAGGCGCAGTGGGGGACGCTGCGGGTCTACTTCGGTTCAGCGAAGGACGGCAGCCCCGAGGACATCCGCGACTACCCCGTCTGGCTGACGCCGAACTAGATCACGGTCCTGGGGCGATGCCCGGCGGGGCGGCTCTGGCCGTCCCGCCGGGCCGTTTGCTATCATCCGCAGGCTCTGTCAAACGAGCATCCGGTCGGGGCGTGGCGCAGCCTGGTAGCGCGCATCGTTCGGGACGATGAAGTCGGAGGTTCAAATCCTCTCGCCCCGACCATCCTGACCCGCTGGTCGGGCATTCCATGCCCTACGACGCGGTCGCGACCCGCTGGTCGATGCCGCGAAGTCGCCAGCCCAGCGCGATCAGGGCGACGCCGAATCCGATCGCGAACGAGACGGTTCCGCGGTCGCGACGACAGCCATCGCCCCACCTCCCGGCGTCGATGATCGCGCTGGGCCGTACGGTCACGACGCGTCGGCCGACCTTTCTCGCGCGATGGCGCACACTCGACACGTGACAGATGACAAGAAGGCCGATCCGGCGGACGCCAAGCAGTCCGCGCGACCGACGCGAATGAACCGTGTCGCCCGGCCCGCGCGTGACGCACTCGCGACGGTCGCAGCGGCTGCGGAACCCCTCGTCGAGCGCGTCGGTCACGCGGTCGAGGGCGTGGAACGATCGATCTCCGAACGCCCGGGCATGCGCGCACGCGTCGTCCGGCGCCGAGCGGCGACGCCGCTGGCCTCGCTGAACGACGTGCACCCCGAGGTCCGTCGGGCTCGTCCCGTCCCCGTCGGCCTCCGGACGATCCCGGTCGACGAGATCGCCGGGACTGCCGTGGGCGGTGGCGACCAGCGCGGAGGCGATTTCCTGCCCCTCAAGCCGTTCCGCGGCCGCAACTGGGCCGGCCGCTGGCAGCGGCTCAATCGCGCACAGGACGCCCTCGCCATCCTCCCACCGATCGACGTCGTCAAGCACGCGGGCCGCTACTGGGTCGTCGACGGCCATAACCGCGTGGCGCTGGCGCTGTACCAGGGCCAACCGGAGATCGACGCGTCCATCGTCGAGCTCGTCCCGCCCGGTGAACGACGGACGGAGCCGGTCCTCGATATGGCGCCGACGATGGCCGGTTCGCGCACCCTGCGGACGCGCGGCGCCGGGCGCCCGGCGAGCGACGCGCTGGCGCACGAGGACCGCCTCGCCGACCCGGGAGACCCCGAGTGACACGGCGCCTCAGCGTCGAGTGGCCCGACCCGCGGCCGTTCGCGGCGCGTGGCGGACGACCGATCAGGCTGCTGGCCGCGTCGGATATGCCCGACCCGACCCTCGACCATGCCGGGAACCGTGAGCGGCTCGGCAAGATCGACGCGATCGTCGGCGCCGGCGACCTCGAACCCGAATACCTCGGGTTCCTGGGCGACGCCTTCCACGCCCCGCTCATCTACGTGCGAGGCAACCATGATCGCGGCGGAGCCTGGGCCGGAGCGCCTGGATACGCGCCGCTGCCCTTGCCGAGTGGCAAGCTCATCATCGTCGAGGGCATCACGGTCGTCCCATTCGAATGGCCGGGGCTCGGCCACGACCAGGCACCTCGCGACGAGTTGCGCGCATGGCTCGATGTGCTGCGGGCCGAGGTCGGTCTGCTCCGCCGTGGCCCGCGGAGCCGCGCCGCGCCGCTGCTCGTCCTGAGCCACGCTCCGCCCCGCGGAGTCGGCGATGCGGCCGCGGACCCGTATCACGTCGGTTACGCCGGCTATCGCTGGCTGCTCGAGCGTCACGAGCCACCCCTCTGGATCCACGGCCATACCAACCCGGCAAGCGTGTCGGACTGGCGCGATGGACTCGGGCCGTCGATGGTCGCGAACGTCACCGGCTCGGCGCTGGTCGAGCTGCTGCCGCCCGCCCGGGCGAGAGCGGCCTAGCCGGAGGCGGCCGCCTCGGCGTAGCGCATGAGGGCGCGCTTCCTCGCGGCGGCGTGGTCCACGATCGGCGCGGGGTAGTCGACGCCGATCCGGCAGCCCGCCGCCGCTTGCTCGTCGACGCTCATCGTCCACGGCTCCTGGACGCGCGCCTCCGGGACCCGCTCGAGCTCAGGCACCCACCTCCGGACGTAGACGCCGTCCGGGTCGAAGCGCTTCGCCTGCGTCACCGGGTTGAAGACGCGAACGAACGGCTGGCTGTCGGTGCCGATCGACGCCGCCCACTGCCAGCCGCCCAGGTTCGATGCAGGGTCGCCGTCGACGAGGTGCTCCATGAAGGCCCGCTCACCCTCGCGCCACTCGATCAGCAGGTCCTTCGTAAGGAAGCTCGCGACGATCATCCGGGCTCGGTTCGGCAACCAACCGGTCGCGCGGAGCTGCCGCATCGCCGCGTCGACGATGGGGAAGCCGGTCCGGCCGTCCCGCCACGCCGCGAGGCCGTCGTCGTCGCGTTCCCACCCCAGAGCGCAGTACCGCTCGTCGAGCGGTTCGCGGGCGATGCGCGGTCGTGCCACAGCGCGTGCGCGTAGAAGTCGCGCCATGCGAGCTCCGTGACGAACCGTCGCGATCCCTCGCCGCCGCCGTCGGCGGCAAGGGCGTGGGTCGCGATCTCGACGGGTGAGAGCGTGCCGAACCGCAGGTCCGCGCTCAGTCGTGACGTCGCGCGGTCGTCCGCAAGGTCGCTGCGCGTCCTGTGATAAGCAGCCGGTCCGTGATCCGGACCGGCCGCGAGCCAGGCTCCGAGTCGCTCGCGCCCGGCGACCTCGCCAGGATCCGGGAGCGCATCGCCAGCGGTGGTCGAGCCGTCGATGCCGAGCGAGGCAAGGTCCGGGATCTCGCCAACGTCCCCGTCGACCGTCGGTACGGAGGGCGGCGCGTCGAGGACGTCACGCATGGCCGTGCCCCACCAGCGTCGCTGGTACGGCCCGAAGACGGCGTACGCGTCCCCATCGGCGGCCACCACGTCCTCTGGCTCGTGGATGAGCAGGCCTCGCCGGGCGTGGAGCTTCACGCCGTCGGCCCGCAGTGCATCGGCGACAGCCCGATCGCGGCGACGGCCGTACGGCGTGTAGTCGCGGCTGACCAGGACGTCAGATGCGCCGACCTCTCGCGCGAACTCGGGGACGACCGCGACGGGACCACCGGCACGGATGAAGAGCCGGCTGCCCAAACCCTCCAGGGACTCGCGCAGTGCCGCCACCGATCGGACGAAGAACCAGGCCCGGTTCGGCGAGGCGAAGCGCCCTCGGAACAGTGCCGGATCGATCACGACCAACGCCGCGACGGGCACGCCTCGCGACAGCGCGTCGGTCAACGCCGGATGATCGTGAAGCCGCAGGTCGCGCCGGAACCAGACGACGACGGGGCGATCCGCCCTCACCGCTCTCTGGCGCCGATCATCGCGGCCAGGTCGGTGACCGCTTCGTCGATCGCGCCGGTGAGACGGACCGCGCCGAGGTCGGCCGGCACCGCATCGGCGGCTGGTCCGCCGATCGCGACCCGCCGCGCGCCGTCCGCGCGCAAGGCACGGATCACCTCGGTCGACGCGCGCACGTCCGACCGCGACACGACCGCGAGAACGACC
>DATHTG010000078.1:0-3273 GCA_035463515.1 Candidatus Limnocylindrales bacterium | reverse complement strand
CCCGTACGAGACGGCGCGCGCGCGCTGGCGAGAGGCCGAGGCACTCCTCGGCTCAGGTGCAGGGCGTGCGGCTCGCGCCGATGCTCGTATCCCACTCCTCGGGGCCGTCGGGATCGCGCTGACGCTCGGCGCGATGCCGCTCCTCCGTGAGCTCCGCGAGCTCGCCGGTCGTGCGTTGATCACGCTTCCCGCCGAGGTCGAAGAGCGTCTCGCCGGTCCGGATGACCGCCAGCGCGACCTCGTCGGCGTGATGGCTGGCACGTCACCGGTCACCGCGGGACCTGCTGTCGCGGCGGTCGTCGCGGCTGGTGAGGCCGATCGCTCCGAGCTCGTCGATGCGCTCCGCCTCACCGGCTCTGCCGAGGCGACGCCGCGCCGGGACACGTTCGGACTGAGCGGGCGCGAGCGCGAGGTCCTCGTGCAGATCGCCCGCGGTCGGACGAATCGCGAGATCGGCGAGCGCCTGTTCATCAGCCAGAAGACCGTCGGGGTCCACGTCGGCAACATCCTGGCGAAGCTCGGCGTGTCCGGTCGCGTCGAGGCGGCCGCCGTCGCGATCAGGCTCGGGCTCACAGAGGGACGCTAGCCTGGCCACAGGGGCGCTCGCCCGAACCGACGACGCAAAGAAAGAGACCCGGAGGGAGGTCTCCGGGTCTCGATGAGGACGATCGCCGGCCAGCAACGTCCGGCGAGCGAAAAGCGGGTTCGGTGGTCGCCTCGTGGGCGACCGCTCGCGGCCGTCAGGCCACTGGGGTCACCAGCGGCGAGCGGCGACGAGTGCGAGAGCGAAAGCGACGATCGGGCCGACGGTCACGGCGAGGTGCCAGGCTCGATCGATGGCGGTACGGAACATGGTGGAATGGGGGCTCCCGGTCTCCCCTGAGGTGCGTGCGTCGCACCCGGATGGGGGAAGTGAGGCTAGTCGCCAGATGGTCCCGGGACAATCCGGACGATGGTACCGGTGAAGTACTGGGCCTCTGGTACCAGGCGGACCCTGCGGACGTCGACGCGGTAGCATCGTCGCGAACACCCGACCGCGGTCATCCGCGCCATCCGATGAGGTCTCCCGAACCGATGCGACGCTTCCACGCCCTGTCCGCCATCGCACTGATCGTCGCGCTCGCCGCGTGCACGTCGGCCAAACCCGGTTGGACGTACGCTCCTGCGCCCTCGGCGACACCGTTGCCGAGCGTGTCCGCGAGTGCGTCGGCCAGCGCCTCCGCGTCGGCCAGTGCCTCCGCAGAGCCGTCCGCATCGGCATCGGCGTCTGCCAGCGCGTCGGGCGGAACTGGCGAGCTCCTCGAGATCTCCGCGCAGAACATCCAGTTCGACACGACCCAGGAAGCGGTGCCTGCGGACACCGCGTTCCAGATCCATTTCGTGAACAACGACAACGGAATCCCCCACAACGTCGCCATCCACGACCAGGGCAACGCCGAGATCTTCCAGGGCGAGATCTTCCCCGGCGTGGCTGAACGGACGTACGACGTCCCCGCTCTCGCTGCGGGCGAGTACACGTTCATCTGCACCGTCCACCCGAACATGACCGGCACGCTCACGGCGGAGTGACCCTGCCCGGCGAGCAGATCGCCTACACCGACGCGTACGCGAGATCGGTCGAGGCGACGGTCCGCCATGTCGAGACCGGCGACTCGACGCTGGTCGTCCTCGACCGCACGGTCTTCTACCCCGGCGGAGGGGGTCAGCCGCCGGATCGCGGGCTTCTGTTGCGGGCCGCCGATGGACGATCCTGGACGGTCCGGGCCGCTCGGAAGTCGAGCGGCGAGATCGCACATGAGCTCGAGCCCTCGGACGGCGACGCCCCCGCGATCGGTGACACCCTCCAGGTCGACCTCGACTGGGCTCGCCGTTTCGCGCTGATGCGGACGCACACGGCGCTCCACGCGCTGTGTGGTGTCGTCTGGCGCGATCACGGCGCACAGGTCACGGGCGGGAACATGGAGCCGGGGTCGGGCCGGATGGACTTCGAGTTCGAATCGATGTCGGGAGACCTCGTCGATTCGATCGAGGAGGCGGTCAACGTCGAGCTCGGCAAGGCGCGTGAAGTCCGAGTCAACGTCCTGCCCCGTGACGAGGCGTTCGCGATCCCGGATCTCATCCGGACCAAGGTCAACCTCCTGCCCGAGGGGATCGAGGAGATCCGGACGATCGAGATCGTCGGGCTCGACCTCCAGGCCGATGGCGGCACGCACGTCGCGAACACCCGCGAGGTCGGCCGGATCCGCGTGACCGGCTACGAGTCGAAGGGTCGCATCAACAAGCGCATCAGGATCGAACTGGTCGATCCGGACTGAACCATGGACGGCCTGATCTTCGGGGCGGTCATCGCCGCCCGGGTCCTCGTCCCGCTCGCGATCCCGCGGTTCCCGCTGCCGGCGATGCTCGCGGCGCTCGTCATCGATGGTTTGGACCAGACGATCTTCCAGACCTTCACCCGTCTCGACCTCGAGGGCTACCAGACCTACGACAAGGCGCTCGACGTCTACTACCTGTCCATCGCGTACACGGCGACGCTTCGCAACTGGACGCACCACACCGCGATCGCCGTCGGTCGGTTCCTCTACTACTTCCGCCTCGTCGGCGTCGTCCTGTTCGAGCTCACCCAGATCCGCGCGCTGCTGCTCGTCTTCCCCAACACGTTCGAGTACCTCTTCGACCTGTACGAAGCGATCCGTGCCCGCTGGGACCCGCGCCGGCTCAGTGACCGGTCCATCATCGGCGCTGCGGCGTTCATCTGGATCGTCGTCAAGCTCCCACAGGAGTGGTGGATCCACGTCGCCAAGCTGGATGCGACGGATCTGCTCAAGCGGGTCGTCTTCGGTGTCCCGCTCGACGCGTCATGGATCGATGCCGTGGCAGCCCGGCCGATCGTCCTCGGGATCCTCGCCGTCATCGTGGTCGCCCTGGTCGGCCTCGCGCGCTGGCTCGTCGTCCGTCGCCTCCCACCGGCCGACCATCCGCTCACGCTCGACGCCGACGAGGGCCAGCCGGTCGTCGAACCGGCCGCCGTCGAACGCGAGCGTCGACGTCTCTCCCGACGCCTGTTCGATCGGGAGCTCGTGGAGAAGACCGCGCTCATCGCGCTCGTGTCCATCATCTTCGGGCGGATGCTGCCGGGCGTCGACGCGACGCCGCTCGAGACGGCGATCGGCATCGCCATCATCATCGTCGTGAACACCGCCATCACCGAGGCGCTCGTCCGCCAGGGCGCGAGCTGGCAGTCCGCCGTGACGCAGTTCGTCGTGATGCTCG
>DATHTG010000077.1:0-3855 GCA_035463515.1 Candidatus Limnocylindrales bacterium | reverse complement strand
TCGTCTTGCCACAGCCCGACTCGCCGACGAGACCGAGCGTCTCACCGCGGTGGACATCGAAGCTGACGCCGTCGACTGCCTGGACGACGGCCACGGTCCGTTGCAGCACGCCGCCGTGCACGGGGAAGTGTTTGACAAGGTCACGGACCTCGACCAGCGGGGCCTCGGCAGCTGCCGGCGACACGCTCGCCGGCGCGGTGGCGGTCACGTGGCCGCCTGCACGGGTGCCTCGCCTTTCTGGATGCGGTTTCCCGCGGCGTCGTGGTAGACCCAGCACCGGACGTCATGGCCGGCGCCGAGCGGGAGCAACTCCGGGTGGACCTCCGTCGCGAGCGTGACGTTCTCGTCGATCCTCGTCTGGCAGCGCGGGGCGAACCGGCAGCCCTTCGGCAGGTCGATCAGGTTCGGGACGTTGCCGGGGATGACCGACAGGTCCTCCTTGACCTGGCCGACGACGGGGATCGACCCGATGAGCCCGCGCGTGTACGGGTGCGCGGGCCGGCGGAAAAGCGACGTCACGTCGCTCTGTTCGACGATCTCGCCGGCGTACATGACCGCGACGCGGTCGCACATCTCGGCGACGACGCCCAGGTCGTGGGTGATGAGGATGATCGCCGTGCCGGTCTCGTCACGCAGGTTCCGCATCAGGTCGAGGATCTGCGCCTGGATCGTCACGTCGAGGGCTGTCGTCGGCTCGTCCGCGATCAGGAGTTCGGGCTCGCAAGCGAGCGCCATGGCGATCATCACGCGCTGGGCCATCCCACCCGACATCTCGTGCGGGAATGCCTTGAGTCGTCGGGCGGGATCTGGGATGCCGACCATCCGGAGCAGCTCGAGCGCCCGCGCGCGGGCAGCGCCCTTGCGCATCCCACGATGGATCTCGAGGACCTCGGCGATCTGCTTGCCGACGTCCCACACCGGGTTCAGGGACGACTGTGGCTGCTGGAAGATCATGCTGATCCGGTCGCCGCGGATGCGCCGCATCGCATCGGGCGGCAGCTTCAGCAGGTCCTGGCCGTCGAACAGCACCTCGCCGGCCTCGGTCCGTCCCGGCTTGGCGACGAGCCGCATGATCGAGAGGCTCGTCACGCTCTTGCCGCAGCCGGACTCCCCGACGAGGCCCATGATCTCGGCGCGGTCGACGTGGAAATCGATGCCGTCGACGGCACGCACGACACCATCCCGCGTGTAGAACGACGTCCGCAAACCCTTGACCTCGAGCAGCGGTCGCGCGCCGCGCTCGAACCTCGGCTTCCGCCGGGATGCCGGGACGAGCTCCTCGATGAGATTGCCCTGGACCGAGGGGTCAAGGAGGGGATCGGTGCCTGTCGGCAC
Organism: Candidatus Limnocylindrales bacterium; assembly: GCA_035463515.1. GTDB lineage: Bacteria > Chloroflexota > Limnocylindria > Limnocylindrales > CSP1-4 > SPCO01. The sequence continues at coordinate 2,520 of DATHTG010000077.1, read as the reverse complement.
CTCCTCGATCGTGGGGGTCTCGTCGGTCACCGGTTCAGCCTCGGGTCGAGGGCGTCTCGGAGGCCATCACCGAGCAGGTTGAAGCCGAGCACCGTGAGGGTGATCGCGAGGCCCGGCGCGAGGATGATGTGCGGCGCGTTGAAGAGCTGGTTGCGCTCGAGCCCGATCATCGAGCCCCATTCGGCGTTCGACAGGTCACCGGTCACCCCGACGAACGCGAGCGCGGCGATCTCGAGGACCGCGCCGCCGATGCCGAGCGTGCCCTGCACGACGAGGGGCGTGAGCGAGTTCGGCAGGATCCGCCGGCCGAGGATGCCGAGCGACGACTCGCCGAGTGCCCGGGACGCCGTCACGAAATCGCTTTCGCGTGTGGAGAGCACCGCCGACCGCGCCACGCGGGCATAGATCGGCACCGACACGATGCCGATGGCCAGCAAGGCGTTGATGAGGCTCCGGCCGGCCGCCGTGACGATGGCGATCGCGAGCAGGAGTGACGGGAACGCGAGGATCACGTCCATGACGCGCATCAGGACGTTGTCTGCCCAGCCGCCGACGAACCCGGCGAACGCCCCGATCGCCGTTCCCACCACGATCGCGAACGCGATGGCCGCGAAGCCGATCGTCAGCGACGTTCGAGTCCCGTGGACGACGCGGCTGAACACATCGCGGAAGTTGCCGTCCGTCCCGAAGTAGTGCTCGGGCTTGTCGGCCGGGCAGCCGAGCGCATGGATGCACGACCCCACGCGCTTCTCGACGCCCTGCTCCTTGCCGAGGAGGCTCTCGTTGGGGTCGTGGGTGGCGATGACCGGCGCAAAGACCGCGACCAGGACCAGGAACGCCAGGATGATGAGCCCGACGACCGCGGATCGCTGCCGGAGGATGCTGCCGAGCGTGTCCCGCCACAGGCTTGCCGGCCGCCCCTTCGTGATGGGCTCGGCGGCCGGTGCCAGCGGGCTGAGCGGCGTCAACTGCGTCTCGGGCGCCGTCATCGGTAGCGGATCCGCGGATCGAGGTAGCCGTACGACACGTCGACGATGAGGTTGACCAGCACGTACGTCACCGCGATGAGCAACGTGAAGCCCTGGATCACGACGTAGTCACGGCCGGTGATCGCCTCGAACATCGTCCGGCCCACCCCCGCCAGGTTGAACACGGTCTCGGTGAGGACGGCGCCCGAGAGGAGGAGCCCGAGCTGCAGGCCGATGATCGTCACGACCGGCAACAGCGCGTTGCGGGCGCCGTGGCGGAGGACGACGGCGCGTTCCTTGAGCCCCTTCGCGCGGGCGGTCCGCACGTAGTCCTGGCCGAGGACCTCGAGCAGGCTCGAGCGCGTGATGCGGGCGATGATCGCGAGCGGGATCGTGCCCAACGCGATGGCCGGCAGGATGAGGTGGCGGAGCGCGTCGACCCACGCGCCCCACTGCCCGGTGATCAGCGCGCTGATCGTGTAGATGCCGGACAGGAAATCCAGCACGCCTCGGGGGAGTCCCTGGACGCCCTCCAGGCCCCAGACCTCGACGAGCGGGGTGACCTCGACGCCCGAACTGAGCCGGCCGGACGGCGGTAGCGACAACGGTGTGTCCTTCAGGATGATCGCGAAGACGTACGCGAGGACGAGCCCGAGGACGAACACCGGCATCGACACCCCGAAGTTGGCGAAGATCATCGAGCCGACATCGACCGGCGAGTTGTGGCGGACCGCGGACAGCAGCCCGATCGGTATCCCGACGAGGATCGCGAAGATCATCGCCCACAGCGTGAGCTCGATCGTCGTCGGCAGCCGCTCGACGAGCAGCTGGGTCACCGGCCTCGAATGCTTGATCGAGCTCCCCAGGTCACCTGATGCGAGTTGCCCGAGATACGCGGTGAACTGGTTGTCGACGAGCGTCACTGGGACGTCGGCAGGTCGGAACTCCCAGGTGCTGCCGACCTTGTAGACCCCGGGCGCGATGGCCTTGTCCAGCCCGTAGCGGCGGATGAAGTCGTTACAGACAGCGTCGGTGGCGCGCTCGCCGAGGACGGCTCGGCATGGGTCACCCGGAATGACCCGCGCGAGCGTGAACACGACGAAGACGATCCCGAGCAAGACCGGGATCGTGACGAGCAGCCGCCGGACGATGAAGCGGGTCACGTGGCGGAGATGCCCCTCGACGTTGTGCTACCGGACGGGGATGCGGCGTCAGGATACGGCGAACGGGGGCGCCGTGAGGGCGCCCCCGTTCGGGTATGACCTGGTGCCGGGGACGTTACGCCGCGGGCGGGTTCAGGTAGCCACCCCAGAGACCTGGGAAGTACTCGAACGCGCCGGAGCGACCGACGTGCAGCGGGTGCTTGGTGTCCCACTGGGCGGCGTAGCTCACCACGACGTCGTTGGCGTCGAGGGTCGCGCCGTCATGGAACGTGACGCCGTCGCGCAGCGTGCAGGTCCACGACGACGCGTCGTCGTTGGGCGTGCACTCCGTCGCGAGCGACGGGACCGCGGCCGTGCCGCCGATCTCGTACCCGTACAGCGCTTCCGTG
>DATHTG010000076.1:0-8479 GCA_035463515.1 Candidatus Limnocylindrales bacterium | reverse complement strand
CGCTCAAGGACCTCGCGGATCCGGCGCGGGCTGCCGCGCGGGTGCCCGTCGCCTGACCCGCGACCGGGGCGGCCTCATCGGGGCTACTCGAGCCGACGAATGCCCGGGATCCCATCGAGTCGGCGGTCGAAGCTCATGACGCGATCGATGTCGCGCGTGTGCATGACGGCGATGTGGACGGCGTCACGGGCGGAGCGATCGGGTGCTGACAGGAGGATCCGCCGCGCGCGTTCGACATCGCGGCGCTCGATCGGGTAGACGACATCGACGATGCCCAGCACGGCGGCGAACGCGGGGTCCACCCATGTCGAGCTGCCGGTGACACCACAATTGCAAGACGATGTATAGTTCGTACATCATGAAGCGGACGCAGATCTACCTCGACCAGGATCAGGACCGACGGCTCGCGACTAGAGCTCGATCGGCCGGGGTGACCAAGTCCGCCCTGATCCGGGAGGCCCTCGAGACGTACCTCACAACCCCCGATGAAGACGCCCTTCTGGCCGAGTTCCGCGCCGCGCTCGACCAGGTGGAGGCGCGGCCCGTGCACCTGCCCGACGGCGCGGCGTACGTCGAGGAGCTGCGAGCTCATGACGTGACGCGCCTCGACGACATCGACGAGCGCCGATGACGGGCGTACTGCTCGACACCTCGGTCGTCATCGACATGCTGCGCGGCTTCGGGCCGGCACTCGACTACGCCAGGGGCCTCGCGTCACAGCCGGTCTGCTCGGAGGTCACGCGGGTCGAGGTGTTGCGCGGGGTGCGGAGCGGCGAACGGCGCATGACCGAGCGGGTCCTCGGGACGTTTCGCTGGATCCCGGTCGAGGAGGTCGTCGCCCGCCGGGCCGGCGACCTCGGCCGACGGTGGCGCACGAGCCACCCTGGCCTCGGGACGGCCGACCTCATCATCGCGGCGACGGCGCTCGAGCACGAGCTCGACGTTGCGACCCTCAACCTCCGCCACTTCCCGATGATCGACGGGATCCGACCGCCATATCACGGTTGACTACCCGGTGTCCCATCCTTCGTCGAGCGTGAAGACGACCCGGATCGAATGCTCGCCGATCGCCTCCACCTGGAGGGTATCCAGTACCCGTAGCGCCGCTTCTCGCTCGTCGTCTGTCGTAGTCGCGTGCCACGTTACGAACACGCACAGGGTCCGGTCGTCCACGTTCAGCGCAAGGGCGCGCGTGGTCTCGTCGCCGTCGACACGACCGAATGAAACCGGCGGATCGTATGGCTCGACGGAGACGCCGTCGAAGCCCGCGATCCGCACGGGAGTTGCCTTCTCGGCCTGGCTGGCAGCGAGGCAGCGCGGCCCGACCCTGAAGATCAATGCGGTCGCCTCTCTCGACTCGCCCTCGATCACCTTGTGCATGCCCCCGCTCGAACCTTCCCCGCCCTGCCAGCCGTACTCGCCGGCGGGACTGGCTCTCGTTCCCGGGAGACGGCGCGATGGGAGCGACCCGCTTGGTCCCGCCGGCCTGGGCTCCAACGACGAGCCAAACTCGAGTGACGCGATGATCGCGTCGACCTCCGCGACGTCCTCGTCGGACGCGTTTCGGTCGAAGAGGGCACTGAACACTACGCGGCTGCCCGCGACGTCGAAGGCATACACCACGCTCCAGTAACCGGGTTCCAGGGCGAGCGACACGGTTTCGGATTCGTCAGCCCAGACCTGCAGCGGGCCAAGCGCTCCGCCGCGACAGGTGGCGCGGTCGAGACCCGCCGTCTCACGGACCTCCACACGACGGCCGCTGGCCGTTTCGGTGGGAATGACCGAGTCGACGATGTCCGTGCCTGTCTGGTCATCCAGCGCGGCGACCAGATCGTCGACGTAGGGGCCGATCGCCCGCAACTGACCCGCGGACGAACATGCGTCGGCGTACACATGCGTCACCGGGTAGGCACTGTCCGGCAAGTGGGCCGTCAATCCGATCTGGTTCACCGTGAAGGCGTGCTTGGCCATCCACTCCGGGGTCCAGGTCCATCCGTCCGGGACGACGAAGCTCACGAGGCCGCCGGACCACTTCCAGCCGTGCCGGCCCGGCTCCGCGACACCGGACATAGGCGGCCGGGCCTCTTCGCTCGCCGGCGCGGCCGACGGCGACCCCGACGCAACGGGCGAGGGCGAGCGGTTCCCGACCTCGCTCTGGCTCGTTCCCCCCAGGACGTTCCATCCGACGACCGCGACCATCACCACGGCGGCGGCCGCGATCGCGTACTTGGCTACTGGATTCATCTCGGCGATCCTCCGGGCCGACCTGCGGGGTCGGCGCTGCGGGGTCGCGGGAAGCTGGTCGAGCACGGCGTCGAGGACGTGATCGGGAAGCCGCGTTCGGCCTTCCTCCAGCCACGACCCGACGATGCGCAGGGTCTCCCGGTCGGTGGTCATTGCGCGACCTCCCGAGCGACGGGGCGTTCGTCGGCATCGAGCGCTGCGCGCAGGGCGCGCACTGCGTAGTGGAGTCGGGATCGGACCGTTCCGGCGGGAACGCCGAGGGTTCTGGCGACCTCGTCGATCGGCAGGTCCAGGTAGGTGTGCAGCACGACGACGGCGCGATGGTCGATCGAGAGACGGCGGAACCCGCGCTCGAGCTGGTCCCGGTCGTCGACATCGCGCATGGCGTCAGGCGCCACCTGCTGGATGTCCGCCAGCACACGAAGGTTCGGATTCCAGATGCGCCTCCGGCGTCCCTCGTCGTAGCACGCGTTCACGAGGAGGCGGTACGACCAGGCCTCGAAGCGGGTCGGGTCGCGCAGCTGGGGGAGGTTCTGCCAGATCGCGAGCAGCGCCTGCTGCGTCGCGTCCTCGGCGAGATCGGTGTCGCGCAGGACCCGGTGCGCGACCGCATGGAGCCTGTCGCCGCAGGCCACGGCGAGGCTCGCGAAAGCCTCCTCGTCGCCACGTTGCGCCCGCATCACCAGGTCGGTATCCATCCCCTCGCCCCAATGGAGCCCCGAGTGGACGGCGCTCTCACAAGGGTATGACGTGCGGGGTGGCTTCCCGACTCAAACTTCGGTTCGAGCCGGCGCGGATTGGAGGCTGTGGCCGATCCGCTGTTGCAAAATCGAAACCGACTTGGGTACTGTCGCTACATGGGCAGGGCGACCCATCAGGCAATGTGAGCCAGCAAGGGGGGTGCAGCGGAGGGTCTGGATGAACATCATCGCCTGGCTGATTCTCGGAGCGATTGCAGGCTATCTGGCCGGCATGCTCGTCAAGGGTGACGAGCGCTACGGGGTCATCGGACACATCGTCCTCGGCATCGTCGGCGCACTGGTGGGCGGATTCCTCGCCGCCACGCTGCTCGGGGTCGACGATCCCATCTCCGGCGCGCTGGACATCGGCTCGATCGTCATCGCCGTGATCGGCGCGGTCATCGTCGTCGTCGTCTGGAACATGATCACCGGTCGCAGCAGGACCGGCGGCGGCCCTATCTGACCGACACCGACTTGCAGTAGCCCTGCTCCCAGCGGCGGGCGGTTCCCTCGGGGAGTCGCCCGCCGCTTCTTCGTGGCTGGCGGGCTGCCCGCGGTTCAGCATAGAGCGGGGGTAGAGCCGCCTGACTGACGCTGCCGATCGGGTTGACCACCCCCGGTGATGCGCGCACGATCCTGCGGTCCAAGAGGGCAGTCGATGCAGTTCCGGATTCTCGGTTCTCTCGAAGCCGTCGCCGATGGTGTCACCGCCGACCTCGGGCCGCCGAAGCAACGAAGCGTGCTCGCGATCCTGCTCATGCACGCCGGTGAGATCGTCCCCACCGACCGGCTGATCGATCTCCTGTGGGCTGATCACCCGCCGCGCACGGCCGCCCACTCGGTCCAGATCTACGTTTCTGAGCTGCGCAAGGTGCTCGAGCCGCTCGCGGGCCGGCGGCTCATCGCAACCCGCCAACCCGGGTACCAGCTCGACACGCCACCGGAGACCATCGACGCGCACGAGTTCGAGGCCCTCGTCGAAGCGGGACGGAAGGCACTCGATGCAGGCGAGCGCGAGCGCGGAACCGGCCTCCTGCGATCAGCCCACCAGCTCTGGCGGGGCCCGGCGCTGTCGGACTTCGCGTACGAGGAGTTCGCGCAGCCGTACATCCGGCGGCTCCACGACCTCCACCTCGATGCCATCGAGGATCTGGTGGGCGCCGAGCTCGAGGCGGGCAGAACGACAGAAGTCCTGCCGCTCCTCGATGCTGCCGTCCGCGAGGATCCGCTCAGGGAGCGGTCTCGGGAGCTCCTGATGCTGGCGCTGTATCGCTCCGGCCGGCACGCCGAGGCGCTGCGGACCTTCGAGCGCCTGCGCATCCTGCTGGCCGAGGAACTCGGCCTCGATCCGTCACCGCCGCTTCAGCGCATGCAGGAGCGGGTCTTGCTGCATGACCCGAGCCTTCTCCGGGCCCCCGCCGCGGGCGCGGCCGAAGCCCCGGTCGAGGCCCGCAACCCGTACAAGGGCCTGCGGCCTTTCGGTGAGGAGGATGTGGCCGACTTCTTCGGTCGCGACACGCTGGTCGAGGCCGTGCTCGACCGACTCGGGAGCGGCGCCCGTCTCGTTGCCCTGGTCGGCCCGTCGGGGTCGGGCAAGTCCAGCGTCGTGGCCGCGGGCGTCGTCCCGAGGCTGCGGTCAGGCGCGCTCCCTGGTTCGGACCGCTGGGTGATCGCGTTCGTCGTTCCCGGCGCGCGACCGATGGAGGACATCGAAGCAGTAGTCTCGAAAGCAACGGGACTGCCTGTCGGCCTCGCCGAGCTACTTGACGCGCACGACGGCGGAGCCCCGGGATCCGCCCTTCGGACGATGCCCGCCGACGCCCGGCTCGTCATCGTGATGGATCAGTTCGAGGAGCTGTTCACCGTCACCGAGGAGCCCGTCCGGCGCCGGTTCCTCGAAGCGCTTGCGGCCGCGGTGTCGCGACCCGGTGGGCAGGTCGTCGTACTCCTGACGCTCCGTGGCGACTTCTACGACCGACCGCTGTCCCACGCCGGATTCGGCGAGGTATTCGTTCCCGCCGTGATGAACGTGCTGCCGATGACCGCCGAGGAACTCGAGTCTGCGGTGGTCGGGCCGCTTGAGGGCGTCGGGGTGACAGTCGAGCCCGGATTGCTCGCGCAACTCGTCGCCGAGACGGCCGACCAGCCGGGTGCGCTGCCCCTGTTGCAGTTCGCGCTGACGGACCTGTTTGACCATCGGACCGGCGCGACGCTGACGCTGGCGGCGTACCGCGAGATCGGCGGATTGCACGGTATCCTCTCGCGCCGTGCCGAAACGGTGTACGCGGCGATGGATACCGACGAACAACGAGCCGCGATGCAGGTTTTCCTGCGGCTCGTCCGACCAGGCCGCGGAACAATCGACTCCCGGCGACGGATCCCGTTGCAGGACCTGACCGATCTCGACCTCGATCCGGTCGTCCTCTCAGAGGTCCTCGGGGCCTTCGCCCGACACCGGCTGCTGTCGTTCGACCGCGACCCGATTTCGGGCGTCGCCGTCGTGGAGGTGGCCCATGAAGCCCTGCTGCGCGAGTGGGATCGCCTCGCGGGCTGGATCGATCGATACCGAACACAGATCCGCCGGCACGAGACGCTGGCCGCCGCCGTCGAGGAATGGGAGCTGTCCGGCCGCGACGACGACTATGTGCTCGCCGGGGGCCGGCTTGCTGAGTTCGAGGCGTGGAGCCAGGAAGCACCGCTCACCCTCACGACCCGCGAACGTGCGTACCTCGAGGCGGGACTCGCACGGCGTCGTGCCGATCAGGAGCAGGAGGCCGCGCGGCTCGAGACGCAGCGACGGCTCGAGCGGCGGGCCAGGATCCGGCTGTTGGGCCTCGCGGCGGCGGTCCTCGTCGCCGTCGGCGCGCTCGGCTACGCCGTCTGGGTGGCTGGCGCCAGTCCGATGCGGGTCGCCTTCATGCACGGGGGCCGCGGCGAGATGGATACGCTCGGCGAGGACGGGTTCGAGCGTGGTGTCTCGGCCTTCAACCTGATCGGCACGAACCGGGTGTACGACGAGCGGAACGGCTTGATTGAGCTGCGCTCCCTGTCGGACGAAGGTGTCGGCCTGATCATCGTGAACAGCGGTCTCGCCGACGGCTGGGAGGAGATCGTCGGGGCCCATCCCGCCACTCGCTATGCCTTCTCGTTTCCGTACGACGCGCCGAACGTCTCCTGGTTCACCTCTGCCGACCAGGAAGGTTCCTTTCTCGCCGGAGCTGCTGCTGCCGAGAAGACCACGACCGGCGTCGTGGGGTTCATCGGCGGCCTCGACGATTGGTTCATCTGGCAGTTCGAGGCCGGATTCGAAGCCGGCGCCCGTGCGGTCGATCCCGACATCGTCGTCCTCAGCACCTATCTGGCCATGGACTACGTCGCGGCGTTCGATGACCCGCTCGCAGGTCGAGCGGCTGCTGTCGAGCTGTACGAGCGAGGGGCAGATGTCGTCTTTCATGCCGCAGGTACTTCGGGGATGGGCCTGCTCGAGGCCGCCCGTGACCAATCCAGACCGGACCGGCACCTCTGGGCGATCGGGGTCGATACCGATCAGTACCAGACGGTCGGTTCCATTCCTGGGGTCGTCGACGCGGAGTCTCTGCGCCGGCACATCCTGACGTCGATGCTCAAGCGCGCCGACATGGGCGTGTACAACGTCCTGGAGGCATACGCGAAGGGCAAGCTCCGACCAGGTCCGTACGGACTCGACCTCGAAAACGGAGGTCTCGACCTCTCCCGGAGCGGCGGGTTCATCGACGACATCTATCCGCGGATCGCTGACCTGAAGGCGCAGATCATCGCAGGCGTCATCGACGTGCCGTGCGCCACCGAGGAGCGGCGCGGCCGCGCCGCCGAGGCGGCCGAACGCCAAGGTGTGTCGGTCACGGCCAACGGCTGTCGGGAGTGAACGCTCGCTCATAGAGCAGCCATAGAACGAATCGCGAGGGAAGTCGGAGGACCCCGCGCGATGGTCCTCCAGATTCGACGCCTGGTGCGTCGACGAACCGTGGAGGACGATCCATGAAGCGTCTCGCGTCAGCGGCACTGACCGCACTCACGGCGACGGTCCTGCTGGCCGGTCCCGTGCTCGCCTCGGCTCCGCAACCGGTGACGATCACCGTGGTGACCACGACCGAAGGTGCCAGCGATCCGTTCGCGGCGACCGGCGGCGTGGTGTGTGAGGACGGTGTCGTCGAGAACGCCGGCGGGCGGTTCGTCGGTTGGCAGAGCGGCACGCATGCCCAGATCCTGATTCTCAAGCGATTCACCTGCGAGGACGGGATCTTCGACATCCTGCTGCGTGTGACGCTCGACTTCGAAACGTCCGACACGGTCGCGACGTGGTCGGTCGTCGATGGCACCGGCGCCTACGCGTCGCTGTGTGGCGCGGGGACGCTCACCGGCACCAGCGACGGCGGCGAAACGATCCTCGACGTGTACGTCGGCGGGATGCACATCCACTGATCCGTGGCAGGACGGGCGTAGCGACAACCATCAGACCCTGCGCCCCCACCGGAACCGCGGAGCCGACGCTCGCCGCGCCCATGGCCGCTTACTTCCAACCGCTCGGCGAGTGACCAGCGCCCTCGCCTCTCGGTGAGAAGCCCTTCGTTCTGGGCGGCTCGGCTGCTTGGGCAGGAGCCGGGCCGCCTTGGCTGGCTCAGTCGCCGGTCGCCGAGGCGTCGCAGTGCCGCCGGCAGCGGGCCTGATAGGACTCCGTCCCGCCGACGTTCGCGGTCACGAGCGCATCCGCGCCCGCCCCGGTCGTGCCGAGGCGGACGTGGAACACGGCGTCCTCGCCGCAGATCGAGCAGATGGCGGTGAGCTTGTCGACCCGTTCCGCGAGAGCCATCAACGCGGGGAGCGGCTCGAACGGCCGACCCTCGAACGTCACGTCGAGGCCCGCCACCATCACGACCATGCCGCGGTCGGCGAGCCGCCCGACGACCGGGACCAGGTCCGGCCCGAAGAACTGCGCCTCGTCGATCGCGACGACGTCGGTCCCGTCGGCGACGGCCGGCTCGATGTCGTCGGGACGGGCCACCGGGATCGCCGCGACCTCGAGCCCGACGTGCGATGCGAGCCGGGCGTCGCCGTGGCGCGTGTCGAGTGCGTGGCTGAACACGGCCACGCGCCTGCCGGCGATGAGGGCGCGTCGGACGCGCCGCAGCAGCTCCTCGGTCTTGCCCGCGAACATCGGTCCGCAGATGACCTCGAGCCTTCCGAACGTGCTCATGTCGACACGATGACAGGTGGGATGGTCTCCGCGAAGCTCATAGACCGAGGACGAACCGGAGCGCGAGCGGCCGGATCCGTCGTTCCAGACCCGGATTCCGGCGTCAGCGACAGATTCGGGGCTGCTCCGGCCCTAAGCGTGCCCGCGCTCCTCCTTATCGACCGTTGTTCCGGTGGGACCAGAATCCGGGACTGAGTGTGGCCATAAGCCGACCGCGCCCGGGGCTTCCGTCAGCGCCAACGCTCGATTTGCCACTCGCACC
>DATHTG010000075.1:0-6969 GCA_035463515.1 Candidatus Limnocylindrales bacterium | reverse complement strand
ATGAGCGACCCCGGGGACAGCACGCCGTCGGATCGGGTCGAGTGGGCGTGGAGATCGGTCGTGGACGGTGCCGGCGGGACGACACCGGATCCGGCGGCGGCGGGATCGTGGCGCCGAGTGCGTTTCGGCCGCGGTCCGGGCCCAGCAGACATCGACCGAGCCTAGCAGGGCCCTACCGGCCCCCGGAAGGTCGCGCGCCCCGGTGATCCTCGAGGGACCGCTCAGACCTCGACGAGCTGTTGGATCCGCTCGACGGCCAGCGCCCGGCCGGTCGCCGGGTCGATGTCGATCTGCGTCGCGTTGAAGACGACGGGCCCCTCCCCCACCTCGAACCTCGTGGGCAGCGCGTTGATGAACCGAGGGAGCACCGTCGCGGGGTCGAACCCGATCACACTCCACACGGGCCCGGTCATCCCGAGGTCCGTCTGATACGCCGTCCCTCCCGGCAGGATCCGTTCGTCGCCCGTGACGACGTGCGTGTGCGTCCCCACCACGGCGCTGACCCGCCCGTCCAGGTGCAGCCCGAGCGCGTTCTTCTCCGACGTCAGCTCGCAGTGGAAATCGACCAGGCGGATCGGTGGCAGCGGTTCGGGCGCCGAGGACTCGTCCAGCAACGTGTCGGCGTCGGTGAACGGGTTCTCGATCGGCTGCATGTACGTGCGGCCCTGCAGGTTGATGACGGCGACGTGCGAGCCGTCGAGCGCGTCGAACGTGCCCCAGCCGCGTCCCGGGACGTCATGGGTGCCGTAGTTGTGCGGCCGCAGCACCCGCTCGCTGGTCTCGAGGTACGGGTAGATCTCCTTCTTGTCCCAGACGTGGTTCCCCGAGGTGATGACGTCGACCCCTGCAGCGAGCAGCGCGTCGGCCGTGGAGGGCGTCAGCCCCATCCCGCCAGCCACGTTCTCGCCGTTCGCGGTGACGAAATCGATCCCTCGCGCCTCACGCAACCCCGGCAGGAGCTGCTCGACAGCCTGTCGTCCGGGCTTTCCGATCATGTCGCCGATCATCAGGACGCGGCACGCTCCGGAGGGACGCGGCGCGTCGCCGTTCGGGGCGTTGCCGAGGCGCGTCCTGCCGACCGTCGATGCGTCCATGGGCGGTGAGTCTAAACGCGGGCGGCGGCGAGGTTGACGAGGCTCGATACGATGGCGGCGTGGTGCGTCCGCGCACCACGGCCATCAGGGGGCCTACCGTGCGCCGGCAGGGGCGCAAGGGGGTTCGACGTGACCGAGCGCAACCACCTCCGACGCCGTGCCGGCGACCGCGCCGAGGAACGCGCGACCCGCGCCGCCATCCGCGGCGACATCATCGCGATGTGGGTCGCGAAGGGTCAGGCCGAAGCCGCCGCGCGGCGGCGCAGCGAGTGGGCCGAGCTGAACGAGCCCGCCGACGACGGGCTCCCGGCGAGGGAGCGCGTCAGGGCCGGCGCTTGACCGTTCCCGCCAGGCCGTCCTGAAGGATGCGTTCGGCGTCATCCGGGTCGTCACGTTCGAGCGCATCGACGACGACCGCGGCTGTCGCGGGGTCCTGGTCGTCCACCACGACGTCGATCACTCGGTCGGCGTCGGCGAAGAAGATCTCGATGTTCCTTCCCGGGATCGAGGGTCGTACCATCGTCCGACCCTAGCGGGCACCGCCTCACATCCGCCTAAAACCGGGCTCGTCTCCGAGGCGCCACCGGGCCATTCCGGTGCGTGACCGCACCGGCCCGACTACTTGGCGTACTCGACGGCGCGCGTTTCGCGGATGACCGTGACCTTGATCTGACCCGGGTAGGTCAGCTGCTCCTCGATCTTCTTGACCACGTCGCGGGCGAGTCGTGTCGCGGTCAGGTCATCGATCTCCTCGGGCCGGACGAGGATCCGGACCTCGCGCCCAGCCTGGACCGCGAACGACCGCTCGACCCCACCGAAGCTCTCGGCGATCGCCTGCAGGTCCTCGAGCCGCTTGACGTACGTGTCCATCGTCTCGCCACGGGCGCCGGGTCGGGACGCGCTGATCGCGTCCGCGACCTGGACGATCGGCGCCTCGAGGCACGCGTACTCGACCTCCTGGTGGTGCGCGGCGATGCCGTTGATCACCTTGAACGGCAGGTTGTGCCGCTGGGCGATCTGCGCACCGATGGCTGCGTGCGGGCCCTCGACCTCGTGGTCGACGGCCTTGCCGATGTCGTGCAGGAGACCGCCCATCTTGGCGATCTGCACGTCCGCGCCGATCTCCGCGGCGATGACCGCTGCCAGGTGGCTCGTCTCGACGACATGATTGAGGACGTTCTGGCCGTAACTCGTCCGGTACTTGAGCCGGCCGAGCAGCTTGATGATCTCGGCCGGGAGGCCCGGCACGCCCGCCTCGTAGGCGGCTTGCTCGCCGGCCTGGCGGATAACGAGATCGACCTCGGCTCGGGCCTTGGCCACGACTTCCTCGATCCTGCCGGGGTGGATGCGCCCGTCGGCGATGAGCTTGGTGATCGCGATGCGCGCGACCTCGCGTCGCACGGGATCGAAGCCGCTCAGCACGACCGTCTCGGGCGTGTCATCGATGATCAGGTCGACGCCGGTGGCCTGCTCGAGCGCGCGGATGTTGCGGCCCTCGCGGCCGATGATGCGGCCTTTCATCTCATCCGACGGCAGGTGGACGACGCTCACGGTGTGCTCAGCCGTGTGGTCGGCGGCCACCCGCTGCATCGCTGTGAGCACGATGTCGCGAGCCTTGTCCTGGGCTTCCTCGCGCGCCGCGCGTTCGATGGCGCGGGAGAGCTTGACGGCATCGTGTTCCGCCTCGACCCGGACCGCCTCGAGGAGCATCGACTTGGCGTCCTCGGCGCTCAACCCGGAGACGCGCTCGAGGGCGGCGACCTGGTCCTGTGTGGCCTTGGCGAGGTCCTCCTTGGCCTTGTCGATCTCGCGCTCGCGCTCGAGGAGCTTGCGATCGCGCTGCTCGAGCATCTCGGTCCGCTGGTCGAGCTGCTCGTCACGCTGGGTCAGGCGGCGCTCTTGCGACGCGAGCTCGTTCCGCCGCGCTCGTGCCTCTTCCTCGGCCTCGCGTGCGAGCCGCAGCTTCTCGTCCTTCGCCTCGAGGATGAGCTCCTTCTGGCGCGTCCGTGCCTCAGCCTCGATGCGGCGCGCCTCCGCCTGAGCGGCCTTCATACCCTGCGAGGCCCACATGCTGCGGACCAGGGCGCCGAGCAACGCCCCGATGACGGCGGCCACCGCGGCCACCGCCACCACGACCGGTGTCTCCATCGGTTTCCTCCCATCCGGACCGGATCATGCGGCCGGACGCGTCACGTATTGCGAGGGCTCGCTCGCGAGATGAGAGGAGACCGTCCACCGCGTCAGCGGTGGCTGGTACGGACCGTCGAATCGATGGTCCGGGCCCCCTCGGTGGGCCGCGATCGGGCCGATCCACTGTCCGGTACGCCGTTAACGATCGGCGCCTGGGACGTCCGGGTAGCGTAGGCCCGGGGCAGGAACGGGTCAACCGCTGGGAAGCGTCGGCGGCGCCGACCGCGGCGGCCGCGAGGGAACCGGACATGGAACGACGGCGCCTGGGGGATGGCGCCGTCGTCCCGTGCGAGGTGGGGGGCCTCAGTGGTGCTTCGACTTCCCCTTGCCCTGCTGGCCGGCCGCCTGGGCCGCCTTCGCGGCCTCGCGAGCGGCCTTCTTCTCTGCCCGGGCGGTCGCACGCTCGGCCTTGGCGGCGTCGCGCGCCGCCTTGGCCGCTTCGTGGTCCTTCTTCGCGGCCTCGCTCACGGCACCGCCGTGGTTGCAGTTCTTCCCGCCGGTCGCCGTGGACCCTGCGACGGTCGAGACCCACTTGCCGTGGCCGTTCTTCGCCTCGTCGAGGGCGGGGTCGCGTTCCGGTGGGGCGACCTCCTCGCACGTGGCATCCGTGGCGGCGTCAGCGGCTTCGGTCGTCGGCTCCTCGGCCGGTTCTTCACACGTCGTCGTCTCGGCCACCACGGCATCCGGGTCCGGCCCGGTCACGAGCGCCGGCTGCTCCGGAGTGGTCGTCGGATCGGCGCACGACCCCTGTGCGACCCAGCTCACATAGCCGCCGTGGTTGCAGTTCTCGCCGCCGATGCGGTCGCTCTGCGCGGCTTCGGACACCGAGATCGTGCCGTCGCCGTCAAGATCGACCGCCGTCTCGGCGGCGTCGGCGGCAGCGGCATCCTCGACGACGGGTTCGGTCTCGCACGCGTCGTCGATATCGTTGCCGTTCAGGTCGACGAATGCGGCGACCATCCCGCTCGGGGACTCGGTCGACTGGGCCATCCGACCGGCCACGAACCCGACGATGATCAGCGTCGCGAGCAGGACCCAGATCGGTCCCAGGCGTGTGGCGCGAAGGGCGTTGGGCACGTCGTGCTTTCTCCTTCCCCCGGAGTTAGACACAGACCGGCGATCGCCGGATAAGAACGATACGGAGTATCGCCGCCTCCCCACACCGCCGCACCCTGACCATGGTCCCGGCGGATGTCGGTCTGGTGCGGTCTGCTACGCCACGCGGTGTCGGAGGGCACCGGTGCCGTCCTATGCTCTGGACCGTGCCGAACGATCTGCCCGCGTCCACCCACACGGTCGTGATCGGTGCCGGCCAGGCCGGACTGATCATGAGTCGGCTCCTCCGGCAGGCCGGCCGAGAGCACGTGGTCCTGGAGCGCCGGCCCACGCTGGGCGGTGGCTGGCAGGACCGGTGGGATGCGTTCCGGCTCGTCTCCCCCAACTTCGCGACGTCGTTGCCGGGCTTTCCGTACGAGGGCGCGGAGCCCGACGCATTCATGACGCGTGACGAGATCGCCGGTCGGACGGCGCGATATGCCGAGGTCATCGAGGCGCCGGTCGCGCTCGGGACCGAGGTCCGGCGGGTGACGCAGGACGATGGGCGGATCGGGGGCTTCGTCGTCGAGACGTCCGGCGGGACGATCCGGACGCGCGAGATCGTGGGTGCGACGGGGGCCTTCCATACGCCGAGGATCCCGGCGGCTGCCGCGTTCGGGCCGCGGATCCACCAGGTGCACGCACACGACTACCGCAACGCCGCGAGCCTGCCCGAGGGTGGCGTGCTCGTGGTCGGGACCGGGCAGACCGGCGTCCAGTTGGCCGAGGAGCTGCATGAGGCCGGTCGTGCTGTGACGCTCTCGGTCGGCCATTGCGGCCGCGCAGCACGTCGGTATCGCGACCGCGACTGGTTCTGGTGGGTGATCGAGCTGGTCCGTAACGGTCCGAAGGTCGGCGTCGAGCTCCCGACCGTGGACCGGCTCCCCGATCCGCGCCTGCGGTTCGCGTGCAATCCCCACCTGTCGGGTCATCGCGGTGGTCACGACACCAACCTCCGCCGCTTCGCCGCCGACGGGATCCGGCTCGTTGGTCGATTCGAGTCGGCCGATGGCGAGCGCGCGCGATTCGCCGATGACCTCGAGGCGAACCTGCAGTTCGCCGATGGCTTCTTCGATGAGCGGATCCGTCCCATCTTCGAGAAGTACGCCGAGCACGCCGGCTACGACCTCCCGGCCGACGACCGCCGACCGTTCGACTACACGGTCCCCGAGGTCACGGAGCTCGATCTCGCCACGGAAGGCATCTCGACGGTCCTCTGGACGACGGGCTACGCACCCGACTACGACTGGCTTGACGTCCCGGTGGAGCGCGAACACGGCGTCCCCAAGCACGTCCGCGGCATCACCGACGTCCCAGGTCTGACGTTCATCGGGATGCTCTTCCAGCTCGACAACGGCTCGGCCAACCTGACGGGCGTCGCCCGCGACGCCGAGTACCTCGCATCACGCTGGGAAGGCGTCTAGCTCCTCGCCTTGTCTCGCGACCCGCGCGGCGATCTCGCGACAGGTCTCCGGATCGAACCCGTTGCGTGCCAGGAGTGCGTACGCGCGCTCGCGGCGTCGGCGTGGGTCGATGATGCGATCCAACGCACGGGCATGCTTCTCGATAAGTCGTTCCGCGGCCGTACGATCCGGCGGCGACGCGTCTTCGGCTGTCGTGCGGCGATCTTCGAGGACCCGATCGACCAGCGAGCGATCGATGCCCTTCAGGCGCAGCTCATCCCTCAGTGCGCGCTCGCCGCGAGGCCGGGCGCGATCCCGGGACTCGACCCACGCGCGAGCGAACGCCTCGTCGTCGAGCATGCCGAGATCGGTCAGGCGGGCGATGGCGCCATCGATGAGCTCCGCCCGATAGCCGGCCATCGTGAGCCGCCGACGCACCTCGGTGACGGATCTCGACCGCGCCTCGAGGAACCGGGCCGCAGCGTCCAGGACGACGGCCGGATCCTCGACGGCTGCCCGCCGCTCGCGCTGCTCGGCGGGCGAGCGGCGCCGCCGGCGCGTCGTCACTAGAACGGCTTCGTGATCATCAGCACGAAGACCGTGACGAGCGCGGCGATCTCGTACACATGCCCGGCGAACACGGTCCGGTCGTGGAACGCGGCGGTGAGCTCCGGCGTCACTCGGCCGCCCTCGTCGGCTCGAGCCAGCGCGGCCGCGAACACCCGGCCCTTGGGGAGGAAGACGAGCGGGATCCACGGGATGACCGAGAGGTAGACGACGAGCGACACGAACAGCCAATCAACGGGCGCCCCCTGGAGCGGCCCGAGGACGGGCCGGCTCTGGAACACGGCTGTCAGGATCCCGAGCACGAGCACGATCGTCGGTATCTGCCGGGCCCACCTCTCGAATCGCTCGCTCGCGTCGAGCAGCGTGTGGACGGCGCGAAGGTCCTGGCTTGCAGCTGCCTTGTCGAGCGTCACCCAACGCCCGACCACGGCGGCGATGATCCAGACGCCGAGGACCGCGTGGGCCACCTTGAAGAGAACGGCCAGGTCCACGGACGTGGCTCCTCCTACTCGGCCTCCTCGATCCCCTCCACCGGGATCGGCGTATCGGTGATCTTGCCGCGGATGCGGGATTCGATGTCTGCGGCGATCTCAGGGCTCGTCTTGAGGAACTCCTTGGCG
>DATHTG010000074.1:0-2718 GCA_035463515.1 Candidatus Limnocylindrales bacterium | reverse complement strand
GGGGGGCCGCGCCCTCGACTCGGTGGAGCGAGAGAAGTCTGTGAGGGCGGCCTCGAGCAGTGGCAGATGGTCGACCAGCGAGTCGTGACCGACATCGGGGAGGACCAGGAGGCGCCCGTCGACGACCTGGCGGGCCAGCGCCGCAGCCTGCTGGATCGGGACGAACGGGTCGCGGTCGCCGACGACGACGAGCGTCGGCGCATCGATCGCGCGGAGCTCGCGCGCGGTCAGCAGCGGCTGGTCGGCGATGTCGGCGACGACCGCATCCAGCAGCCCGCGCCACGCCCCCGCGCCGTGCGAGGGGTCATGCCGCGCGGCGAGTCGCGCCGCCCAGTCGGGATCGTCGCGCTCGATCCGCTCGGGGTCCATCAGCGCCCGACCCACCGCCAGCCGGGGCTCGCGTTCGGTCCCGATGCTGGCCGCGACGAGGGTCCGGATCCGATCCGGGAATCGCGACGCGTAGTGCAGGGCGGTCATGCCCCCCAGGGAGTAGCCGAACAGGTGGAACGTCTCGAGCTGGAGCTCGTCCACGAACGCGTCCAGGTCTGCGACGAGATCGGCGGTCGTCCACGGCTCGGAGACGTCCCATGCCGTCCCGCCGTGCCCCCGAGCGTCGGGCGTGAAGCACCGGAACGCCCTCGAGAGGACCGGGACGAGCCCGCGGAAATGGTCCCGACCGCTGCCGGTCGCACCGTGAAGCAGCACGAGTGGCGGACCGACGCCGTCGACCTCGTAGGCCGTCGCCCGCCCGTTCGCGTCGATCGTCGGCATCGATCCGGATGCTAGCCCAGCTATCCTCGGCGGGATGCTGAGCCAGCGCGCCGCCGACGGGATCGAGGACCTCGCGATCGCGGCGCGGCTCATGTCGGCAGCCTGGTCGGCGGGGGCACCATACGTCGCAGGGACGCCGGCCGCGATCGAGTGGTGGTACGCGCTCACCGATCCGGAGCCGCTCGGTGATCATCTCCGCCTGTGGTTCGACGATGGCGAGGCCGTGGCATGGTCGTGGCATGAGTCGCCCGAAGTGGAGTGGCACGTCTGGAGCGGGGACGAGACGCGCGATCAGGAGATCTTCGCGACGATCGTCGACGCGGCTCTCGATGAGGCACGTGGCGGCGAGCTCGGCGTCTTCGCCGCCGATCACCATGAGGCGGCGATCACGGTGCTGCGTGAGCGCGGATTCTCTCCCGCGGGCCGGGTCCTGACGCAGTGGCATCACCGGGTCGCCGACCCGCTGGCTTCCGCACCGCTTCCCGGTGGCTATCGGATCCGCGGCCTGCGCGGTCCCGAGGAGTTCGATGCTCGCGTCGCTCTTCACCGGGCGGCCTTCCCGACGTCGCGCTTGAACGTCGCCAAATATGAGCGCTTGATGACGGTCCCCCACTACCGACTCGAGGACGACCTCGTCGTCGAGGCGCCCGACGGCTCGCTCGCCGCCTTCGCGTTGACTTGGTGGGATCCCGAGGGCCAGGTCGGCGAACTGGAACCTGTCGGCACCCACCCGAGCCACCAGCGCCGTGGCTTGTCCCGGGCCGTCATCGCGGCGGCGGTCGCGAGCCTGCGCGATCGAGGCGTGACGGTCGTCCAGGTCTATTCCGACGCCTCGGAGGGGCCGGCTGAGGCGCTCTATCCCGCGGCGGGCTTCGCGCGTCGGGCGACGCATCGGAGATATGCCATCGGGTCGTCGGACGCGACGGGCGCTACGATCGGCGCATGACCGACCCGGCGAAGGAGACCCGCATCGAGCGCGATTCGATGGGCGAGATGGCCGTTCCCGCCGACGCGCTCTACGGGGCGTCGACGCAACGTGCGGTGCTCAACTTCCCCATCTCGGGGCAGCGCTTCCCGCGCCGCTTCATCCGCGCACTCGCCCTCATCAAGCTCGCAGCAGCAGATACCAATGCCGAGCTGGGGCTCCTCGACAACGACGTCGCGCGCGCGATCGCGGCCGCGGCGGCGGTCGTCGCCGACGGCGACCACGACGACCAGTTCCCGATCGACATCTACCAGACGGGCTCGGGTACCTCGACGAACACCAACATGAACGAGGTCATCGCCCACATCGCCTCCTCGCGGCTCGGTGATGGGCGACGCGTCCACCCGAACGACGACGTCAACCGCTGTCAGAGCTCGAACGACGACATCCCGACCGCGCTGCAGCTGAGTGCCGCGATCGCCATCGATGAGGCGCTCATCCCGGCGCTCGTCCATCTCCAGGAGACGCTCGCCCAGAAAGCCGAGGAGTTCTGGCCGGTCGTCAAGACGGGTCGCACGCATCTGCAGGACGCGACACCGATCCGCCTCGGGCAGGAGTTCGAGGGGTACGCCGGCCAGGTGGAGGAGGCGATCCGCCGGGTCCAGGCCGCCCGCGACGAATTGCTGACCGTGCCGCTGGGCGGGACGGCGGTCGGCACCGGGATCAACGCACACCCGGAATACGCCGCCCGGACGTGCGCCCGGCTGACGGAGCTGGTGACGCTTCGCGTCCGCGAGGCGCCGAATCACTTCCACGCCCAGGCCACGCTCGACGTCCCCATCGCGGCCCATGGCGCGATCCGGGCGACCGCCCTCGGCCTCTGGAAGATCGCCTCCGACATCCGGCTCATGGGGATGGGCCCACGGGCCGGGATCGCGGAGCTGGCACTCCCCGAGACGCAGCCCGGGTCGTCGATCATGCCGGGCAAGGTGAACCCGGTGATCATCGAAAGCCTGACCATG
>DATHTG010000073.1:0-1547 GCA_035463515.1 Candidatus Limnocylindrales bacterium | reverse complement strand
TCTCGTCGACGTTCCACGGGCGCGACATCTTCTCGCCGGTCGGCGCGCACCTCGCCAACGGTGTGCCGCTTGAGCGAGTCGGGCCGGCGATCGACCCGGGCTCGCTCGTCGACCTGACACTCCCCGAGGCGCGTGTCGGGGACGGCGTCCTCGAGACCGCCGTCGTCCTCATCGACTCGTTCGGGAACGCGAGGCTGGCCGGCCAGCCGGCCGACCTGGCGCGGTCGGCAGGCGGCGAGCTGGCTGCGGGACGACGGTTCCGGGTACGTGGCGGATCGATCCCTGAAGGCGGGTCCGAGGTCGCATGGCACTCGGCGTTCGGCGAGGTCGCGGCCGGGGAGCCACTGCTCTACGAGGATGCCGATTACGGCGGCCTGGGGATCTCCGTCAACCAGGCATCGGCCGCGGAGCGGTTCGGGCTCGCGATCGACACGCCGTTGCGCATCGAGGCGACGGCATGACCGGCGCGTCCGAAGAGCCGACGGCGGCGGCAGTGCCGGGACCAGCACCAGCGTCCGGGGCGCTCGTCGAGGTCGACGGGCTGACGTTCCGATACCGGCGAGCAACGGAGCCGGCCATCCGTGAGGTATCGCTCACGGTCGCGCCAGGCGAGGTGCTCCTGGTGGCCGGGCCGTCGGGGTGCGGCAAGAGCACGCTCATCCGCGCGATCAACGGCCTGATCCCGCACGCCTACAGCGGCGACATGGCAGGCACCGTCAGGATCGATGGGGCGTTGACGACCGAGGTCAAGCTGCGCGATCTGGCGCGATCGGTCGGGACCGTCCTGCAGGACCCGGCCAAGCAGATCGTCGGCGCCACGGTCGAAGCCGAGCTCGCGTTCGGGCCCGAGAACCTGGGCATCCCGCGCGACGAGATCCGCGACCGTATCCGGGAGGTGGCCGAAGCGGCGGGCATCCAGAGGTTGCTCGGGCGCGAGACCTTCGCGTTGTCCGGCGGCGAACGGCAGCTGCTGGCCGTCGCCGGGATCCTGATGCTCCGACCGAAGCTCTTCGTCGTCGACGAGCCGCTCGCCAATCTCGATCCGGCGACGGCCGAGCGATTGCTCACGCTGCTCCGAAGGCTCGCGGACGAGGGCAGCGCGATCGTCATCGTCGAGCACCGGGTCGAGGAGTCGCTCGACCTTCACCCCGACCGCGTCCTCTATCTCGAGAACGGGTCGACGCGCTACCTCGGCCCCGTCGACGGGTTCCTGGATGTCGCCGACCCGGAGTCGGTCAAGCTGCCGTTCGACGTCGTCGGTCGACGCGTCGCCGCGGGCTCGCCCGATGAGGAGCCGACCGCGGTGACGCTGCGCGAGCGGCAAGGCGAGGATCGCGACGCCACGCCCCGTCTCGAATTCCGCGACGTCACCGCGGCGATCGGCGAGAAGGAGATCCTCCACGGCGTCGACGCGCGATTGGGCTCGACGGAGACCGTCGCCGTGCTGGGACCGAACGGGTCGGGCAAGACGACCCTGTTCCGCACCGCGATGCGCCTTCTCGACATCACGGGCGGGGCCGTCGTCGTGGATGGCCGGTCGATCGCCG
>DATHTG010000072.1:0-8164 GCA_035463515.1 Candidatus Limnocylindrales bacterium | reverse complement strand
GGGGCACCACGCTCCTGCAGGCGATCCCCGCACTCGACGCCGTCAAGCTCGACGGGGACGCGGGAGTCGGTGTCGACATCGTCCGCAAGGCACTCGAGGCCCCGGCCCGCCAGATCGCCGACAACGCCGGCGCGCCCGGCGAGGTCGTCGTCGAGCGGGTGAAGGGCCTGAAGGCCGGCGAGGGCTACGACGCCTTGAACGGCGAATACGGTGACCTCTTCAAGAAGGGCATCGTCGACGCCGCCAAGGTGACGCGCTCCGCGCTGCAGAACGCCGCCTCCATCGCTGCGATGGTCCTGACGACCGAGACGCTGGTCTCCGACCTCCCCGAGAAGGAGAAAGCCGGGGCCGGCGCCGGCCACGACCACGGCGGCGGGATGGACTTCTAGTCCGTCGCTCCCCACGCGAAACCGAACGGCCCCGGCGGAGACGCCGGGGCCGTTCTCATGCCGGGGTGCCCGAACGGGCTCAGGTCACACGTGCGGTCGCGCCTTCCCCGTGCGACGGCGTCGAGATACGCTGCCGGGAACTGCGAACCGTCGTCTAGGGAGGGGCCGACATGCGGGCGAAGCGGTGGATCGTGGCGGCGATCCTGGGAACCATGGCGATGGCCGCCGCGCCGGCCACAGCGGCCGCGGCCGATAGCGATCCGGTCCTGCTCGTCCACGGCTGGCGCGGTAGCCCATCGACGTGGGCGGAGATGATCGGCCGCTTCACGAACGCCGGTCGCCACGCCGAAGCGATCGCGTTGCCGGGCCAGGACAACATCAAGAACGCGCAGGCGATCCGTGACTTCATCGCCGCCAAGGGCTGGGACCACGTCGACATCGTGGCGCAGAGCATGGGTGGACTGAGCGCTCGGTACTTCATCAAGACGATCGGCACCTCGAAGGTCGACACATACATCTCCCTGGGGACCCCGCAGTACGGCCTGCTGTCGGCCTGCCTGTTGGGCTCGACGCAGGGAGGGCAGATGTGTCCCTCGAGTTCCTTCCTCCGGAGTCTCAACGCGGGTGACGACACGCCGACCGACGTGTACTGGACGACGATCTACAGCCGCCGGGATGGTGTCGTCCCGAACAGCTCATCGCGGCTCGACGGCGGCGCATGCCACGTCTTCGAGGATCCCGGCGTCCCGCATAACGACATGGACAACAGCGAGGCGATCTTCGCCCACGTCCTCGACGCCACGAACCGGACGTGTGACGGGACAGTCAAGACGACCTGATCACAAAGGAGGGATAGATGGTCCGGATCCGGCGGTTCAACGTGGTGAAGACCGCGACGGTGGTCGCGCTGATGTACGTGGTGATCGTGGCGATCTTCGCGATCCCCTTCCTGCTGCTCGTCGGGATCGCCGGCGTCTCGACGAACGGCGGGCCGCAGGTCGGGGCCGGGCTCGTCGGCATCCTCGTCTTCGCCGTCGTGCTGGCGCTGGTCTACGGGCTCATCGGGTGGATCGTCACGGCGGTCGGCTGCGTGATCTACAACCTGGTCGCCGGCTGGATCGGCGGCATCGAGGTCGAGGTGGACCGCGTCGAGCCGCCGGCGCCGCCACCAGCGTGGATGGCTCCGGGCAGTGGATCGCCCGCTCCGCCGGCCGCCCCACCGCCATCGGCGCCCGTTCCGTAGGTCGCGTAGCGGCGTTTGACAGCCAGCGCCACCACGCGGACGCTGGCTCCATGCGACCGAACCTCTCACGCGCCATCGCGCCGCTGATCGCAGCGCTGATCCTCGCCGCCTGCCAGGGCCAGCCGGTCACGCTGTTGACGGACCCCGACGAGATCCTGGCCGCGGCTGCCACGACCGCCGCCTCGGCGACGAGCGTCCACGTCGACGTCGCCGTCGACGGAACCGTCGCCCTCGATCCTCTCGGGACGGGATCGGCGGCCCCGATCGACCTCCGAGACACGACGCTGAACGCCGACCTCGACCTCCGGAACGGCAAGACCCGGGCGACGTTCGCGGCGCCGGCGCTGATCGGGCTTGCGGGTGAAGTCATCGTCGCCGATGCCGTCTACCTCAAGTCGACACTCAGCGGCCCGAAGTACCGCTCCACGCCGATCGAGGGCACGCCGCAGTCACCGCTCAAGGGACTCACCGACCTCCTTGCCCGGGCGGATCTCGCGCCGACGAAAGGCGCCGACGCCCCGTGCCCGGGCGGCACCTGCTACACGCTTGACGTGAAGCTGGACGCTGCGGAGCTCGGCGCGCTCCTCGGTGGCGTGACGCTGCCGTCGGACCTGCCGGTCCCCGTTCCGGATGTGTCGGTGTCGACAGTCGACCTCACGCTCCACATCGAGCAGAGGACGACGCGCCTCGCCGATGCGATCGCGACGATCGACCTGGGCGACACCGGCACGATCACCCTCCAGGCGACATTCACGAAGTGGAACGAATCCGTTCAGATCGCGCCGCCGCCCGCCGACCAGGTAGACCCCGCGGGTTGACCTCGACGCGCCCCGGTTGAGGCTCGGGCGGGAGCCCCAAACTAGAATGCGGGGGTGAGCCCCAGGAGCCGCCGCCGGACCGGCGATCCAACCCTCGACGACGCCCTCGAGACCCCGGGGACCGTCACCGCCGACGTGTCTGATGCGGCCCCCGATGAGCCCGAGTGGCTGCGTGACGCGTCGGCCACGCCGCCTGGGCGCGACCCGACCGCTCCACCAGCTCCACCGCCCGACCCGGAGGTCGTCGCGAAGCGACGCGCGGAGCGGGAAGTGCAGATCCTGCGTGCGCTGAACCCGGAGCAGGCACGCGCGGTCACCACGACAGAGGGGCCCCTGTTGATCCTGGCGGGGGCAGGCTCCGGGAAGACGCGGGTCCTCGCGCACCGGATCGCGTACCTCGTCGGCGTCAAGGGTGTGCCACCGTTCCGCATCCTGGCCGTCACGTTCACGAACAAGGCAGCCGCGGAGCTCCGCGAACGGATCATCAGTCTCGTCGGGGAGGGCGGCCGAGACGTGCAGGCTGGCACGTTCCATGCGCTGTGTGCCCGAGTCCTGCGGCGCGACGGTGAGGCGATCGGGATCAGCCGCCGGTTCGTGATCTACGACACGGACGACCAGCAGGCGCTGATGAAGCAGATCCTCCGTGAGGAGGACATGCCGCTCACCGGCGAGTTCCGACCCAGCCTCGTGCTCGGCGCGATCAGCCGCGCCAAGAACGAGATGCTCGATCCGACGTTCCTCTCCGAGAACGCCGCGAACCATCGCGAACGCACGATCGCCCGGCTTGCGACGCGGTACCAGGAGCGGCTGCGCGCCGCTCGTGCCCTCGACTTCGACGACCTCTTGCTCGAGGCCGTGCGGTTGTTCGAGGAGGCGCCCGACGTCCTCGCCCGGTATCAGGATCGCTGGCATTACCTGCACGTCGACGAGTACCAGGACACGAACCGGGCGCAATACCTGTGGGTCAACGCGCTGGCTCGAAAGCGCGGCAACCTGGCGGTCGTCGGCGATGACGACCAGTCCATCTACTCGTGGCGCGGCGCCGACCTGCGGAACATCCTCGACTTCGAGCGCGACTGGCCGAAGGCGACGGTCGTCAAGCTCGAACGGAACTACCGCTCCACGCAGCTGATCCTGGACGCCGCCCACGCCGTGGTGTCGCGCAACACCGCGCGCAAGGACAAGAAGCTGTGGACCGACATCTCGGGCGGGCTCAAGATCCAGCGCTTCGAGGCGTACAACGAGGACGAGGAAGCCGAGTGGATCGCCCGCCAGGTCGAGGGCCTGATCGGCGGCCGCGGTACCGAACTGACCCGGCGCGCCGACGAGAGCGACGAGGACACGAGATTCCGCGCGCGTGATGTCGCGGTCATGTACCGGATGAACGCGCAGTCCCGGGCGATCGAGGAATCGTTCCTGCGCTATGGGCTGCGCTACCAGCTGATCGGCGGAACGCGGTTCTACGCCCGGCGCGAGGTCAAGGACGCGCTGGCGTACCTGCGGATCCTGCGGTCTGACGCCGATAGCGTGAGCTTCGAGCGGATCATCAATGTCCCCGCGCGGTCGATCGGCGACAAGACGATCGAGGCGCTGCGCGCGGCCGCCGCGACGACCGACCCCGAGACCGGTGAGCCGAGCACGTACTGGGGCGCCATCGAGCGTGCCGCGCGGGGCGACATCCCGACCTTGGCGCCGCGGACCCGGAACGCGCTTGCCGAGTTCGCCTCGCTGGTAAGACGGCTGCGCACACGGGTCGGCGTGCTGCCGCTCCCCGAGCTCCTTGACGAGGTGCTCGAGGCATCCGGCTATCGCGCGATGCTGGCCGATGGGTCGGAGGACGGTGAGGATCGCTGGGCGAACCTCCTCGAGCTACGCTCGGTGACGACCCGCTATGACGACCTCGAGCCGGAGGACGCGCTCGACCGGCTGCTCGAGGAGACCGCGCTCGTGGCGGACCAGGACGCGTACGAAGGGGATGCCGACGCGGTGACCCTGATCACGCTCCACGCTGCCAAGGGCCTCGAGTTCCCGGTCGTGTTCATCGCGGGGCTCGAGGAGGGGCTGTTCCCGCACAGCCGCGCGCTCGACGATGAGCGGCAGCTCGAGGAGGAGCGGCGGCTCGCGTACGTCGGCATCACACGGGCGAAGCGGCGGCTGTACCTGTCGCACGCCTGGCGGCGCGCGACATGGGGGATGGGCCAGGCCTCGGTCCCATCCCGGTTCCTGCTCGAGATCCCGGCCGAGCTGATGATCGGCCCACGCCTCGGCGGCACCGACGAGCCCGAGCGCGAGCTCGACCTCGATCTTGTGTTCGGTCAGCGGCGGACGACTCGCTTCAACACGCCGACCCGCGGGCCAGGGCCAGCGTACCGGCAGGGGAGCGGCCGGCCCGGTGCACCGGCAGACGGCGAGACATTCCGTCCCAGCCGCGACCTCGCCGCGCGGCGGGAAGCGTTCGAGGCCGGTGCGCCATCAGGGTCGTTCGCGAACGGCACTGCCGCCACGACCGCCCCGGCGCGCCCGCCCCGTCCGATCATCCCCGGCGAGCGGCAGTTCCGCGACGGCGACCGCGTTCGTCATGGCCGCTGGGGCGACGGCATCGTCGTGACGTCCAAGCTGACGCGGAGTGACGAGGAGATCACGGTGGCGTTCAAGGACGCGACCGTGGGCCGGAAGACGATGCTCGCGAGCCTCGCGAACCTGGAGCTCGTCGGCTAGCCCCCAGGGCCCGGTCTCAGGCTCGCGCGCCTGCCTGCTCGAGGAGCGTCGCGATCTCGGTCTGACCCCGCGACCGGGCGTGCGCCAGCGGGCGGATGCCATCGCCATCGGCAAGGTCGACGTCGGCGCCGTGCTCGATCAACAACCCGACGATCTCCTGATGCCGCGGGCCGCCGTCGGACAGGAGGATCGCCTCCAGGAGCGCGGTCCAACCGAGTCGATTCACGTGGTCGACGTCGACGTCGGTCTCGTCCAGGAGATACCGCACGATCTCGACGTGGCCTCGCTCCGAGGCAGGGATCAGCGCGACGCCGCCATACCGATTCGTGACCGACGGGTCGGCTCCTGCTTCGTTGGCGATACGAAGGATGTCGAGGAGTCCCTCGCGGCCGGCGTACAGCATCGGGTTATCGAGGGTGCCGTCCTGGGTGTCCATGTCCGCCTCGGCGTCGGCGAGCGCTCGGAGCGCATCGGCGTGCCTGCCGCGCGTGGCAAGCATCGTGGCTGGCGTGCCGTCGGGATCGCGCGCATCCGGGTTGGCGCCGTCGGCGATCGCGCTCGCGATGCCCCCGAGATCGCCGGCGGACGCGGCCGCGAGGAGGCGGTGATCGGCATCGGCCGGCATCGCCGAAGCGTACCCGGACGCCGGTACGATGACGCGGTGGAGGACGTCACCACGACAGCCAACGACCGCGTCGATCTCGAGCGCATCGTCGCGCTGCGCGAGTTCGAGGCCTTCGCGCGGCTCGCGATGGAGCCCGGAGCCTTCGACTACGTGGCCGGCGGCGCCTGGGACGAGCAGACGCTCGCCGACAACGATGCCGCCTGGCGACGCTTCAGGATCCGCCCGAGGGTGCTGGTCGACGTCTCGACGATCGACACGTCGACGTCGCTCCTCGGCCGGCCGTCATCCCTGCCGGTCGCGGTCGCGCCGATGGCCGTTCACGGGGTCGCGCATCCCGATGGTGAGGTCGCCACGGCCAGGGCAGCCGCGGCTGCGGGCATCCCGTTCGCGCTCTCGACGACGTCGAGCCGCTCGATCGAGGAGGTCGCCGAGGGCGCACCGGACGGCCGCCGGTGGTTCCAGCTCTACGTCCAGGCCGACCCGGGACGGAGTCGCGAGCTCGTCGAGCGGGCAGCGGCGACTGGCTACGAGGCCCTGATCCTCTCCGTCGACCTGCCGCGGCTCGGGTACCGCGAGCGCGACCGCCGGTCTCGTTGGGAGCTTCCGCCACTCGGCAACTTCACACCGACCGTTCCGGCCACCCACGCGCGCGGTGCACATGCCGAGGGCTTCGACATGCTGGACGCCCAGCAGGAGGTCGGCCTTACGTGGGACGACCTCGCCACGATCCGGTCGTGGTCCTCGATGCCGTTCGTCCTCAAGGGGATCCTCACCGAGGAGGACGCGCGACTCGCGGTCGACCACGGCGTCGACGCCATCGTCGTGAGCAACCATGGCGCACGCCAGCTCGACCGCGTCGCCGCGGGGGTCGACGTCCTCGAGCGGATCGTCGAGGCGGTCGACGGCCGGGCGGAGATCTGGGTCGACGGGGGCGTGCGGCGGGGCGTCGACATCGTCATCGCTCGCGCGCTCGGCGCGCAGGGTGTGCTCGTCGGCCGGCCGCTGATGTGGGCGCTGGCGACCGACGGCGAGGCCGGGGTCGCCCGTGCGCTCGCTATCCTCCGCGAGGAGTTCGAGGTGGCGCTCACGCTGCTCGGCGCGCCGACTCCCTCGGCGATCACCCGCGCCCACGTGGAGCGACCATCGTCGCTACCCTCAGACGCATGACCGTCCAGCTGCCGCCAGTCGACCCTGCGCTGGTCGAGGTCGCGTCCGGGCTCGACATCGAGTCGGCGACGGTGCGCCACACAGAGCTGGCGGCGACGATCGACCGGGCGAACGCCCAGTACTACGGCGAGGACGCGCCGGAGCTGACCGACGCGGAATATGACCAGCTGTTCCGGGAGCTGGTCGCGCTCGAGACCGCGTACCCGGAGCTCATCACCGAGGAGTCGCCGACGCAGCGGGTGGGCGGCGCCCCGAGCGGCGAGGTCTTCGACGAGGTCCGTCACCGCCGCCCGATGCTGAGCCTCGCGAATGCGTTCAGCCACGACGAGCTTCGCGCCTTCGATACGCGCGTCCGGCGCGGTCTCGGCCTCCCTCCGGCGCCCGAGCCGGCGGAGGAGCTGCGCTACGTGGCCGAACTGAAGATCGACGGGCTCGCCGTCACGTTGCGCTACGAGCGCGGACGATTCGTCCAGGGTGCGACGCGCGGCGACGGGACCACCGGCGAAGACGTCACCCCGAACCTGCGGACGATCTCGGTCATCCCGGAGCGCCTCGCCGAACCCGCCACGGCCGACGTGCGAGGCGAGGTCTTCATGCCCAAGGCCGAGTTCGTGCGCATCAACGCCGAGCGTGAGGAAGCGGGCCTGCCGCTCTATGCGAATCCACGGAACTCGGGCGCGGGGTCGCTCCGCCAGAAGGATCCGGCGGTCACGGCGAGTCGCCTGCTCTCGTTCTGGGCGTACCAGCTCCTCGAGGACGGCGATCGGCGGCTCGACTCTCAGGCAGAGGCACTGGAGCGCATCTCGGCGCTCGGCCTGCCGGGCAACCCGGACCACGAGGCGGGTCTTGATATCGAAGGCGTCATCGCGTTCACCGAGGCATGGCGCGATGCACGGCACGAGCTGCCGTACGAGACCGACGGGGTGGTGGTCAAGGTCGACCGGTTCGACCAGCAGGAGCGGCTCGGGATGGTCAGCCGGGCACCGCGCTGGGCGATCGCCTACAAGTTCCCGCCAGAACAGGTCGAGAGCACCGTCGAGGACATCGTCCCGTATGTCGGGCGGACCGGGACGCTGACGCCGGTGGCGCACCTCACGCCGACCAAGGTCGCCGGCTCGACCGTCGCGCGAGCGACGCTCCACAACCTCGATGAGATCCGGCGCAAGGACATCCGCATCGGGGACCGGGTTGTCCTCCAGAAGGC
>DATHTG010000071.1:0-7087 GCA_035463515.1 Candidatus Limnocylindrales bacterium | reverse complement strand
CCGACGAGCCATCGACCCCACCGAGCGATGAGCCCAGCGACGAGCCGTCGGAGCAGCCCTCCGAGCAGCCGACCGAGCCGCCCACGGACGGCCCCACCAAGATCGCCCTGGAGAACCTGACAGGCCACGACGTCTTCATCGCGATCGACGACGACACCGGCACGATCCTCGACGCCCGGTCGGGCACGCCGGGTGACGGCATGTCGGTCCGCTGGCTGGACGTCAAGGTCGAGAACATCGACGCCGACACGCTCCGCGTCGTGTGGGTCGGCCTGCCGCGCGATGAGGTCGTGTACCTCGACGTTTCGACGGTCGACGACAAGCTCCGCCTCCGGTTCGTCCAGGACGGCCCGCCGCCCTACAGCGACGCGATCGGCTTCGACCGGATCCTCGAGCTGAGCTTCGACCAGCCGGTCCGCTCCGAGGATGTCCTGACGTCGATCCAGGAGGGCCTCGACACCTAGGGCTGGCCCGCCCTTGCCCTTCCCACGCCCGGCGCGGTCTCCGCGCCGGGCGTCTTCATGCCGTCGGCCGGCCGCGGTAGCGGGCGTTCGGCGACTCGAGGATCGCGCGCTGGCGCGGTGTCAGGTCGGCCCATCGATCGCGGTCGTAGAACGCCGCCCCGTACGCGATGGGTCCCGGGTCGTACTTGAGGAAGAGCGTCCGCCGCTCACCCGCGCCGCGCCACGGCAGTGTTCCGTGGGTCATCGCCTCGGTGAACAGGATCGCCGTACCCGCGGGTCCCGTCACGGGACGCACCAGCCCATCAAGGTCCTGCTCGAGTTCGCGCCACTCGTCGGGGAACGGCAGATTCGCCTTGTGGCTGCCGGGGACGCAGCCGAACCCGCCGTCGCCAGGGTTGACATCGCACAGGTTGTACGCGACGACGACGAGCCCGGACCTCGGCCGGCCCTCGACGAAGGTGTACGTCTGGCCGGGGTCGAAGGGCACGGCGCCACCATGGAGCTTGGTCCCGATCGGGCCCTTGCCGCGACGGATCAGGTCCACGTAATCGTGATCGAGGCGGTAGCCGGTCCCGAGGATCTCCTCCAGGTACGGCGCCAGCCGCTCATGATCGATCAGCGCGCGGACCTCCGGGCCCCAGTCAAGCACGTCGGCGAAGCGATACGTCGACGCGTCGGCCGGCACGTCGCGAGCGATCCGCTCGTCCATCAGGCGGTTGATCGCGGTGACAGCCGCGGATGGAAGGGCGTCACGCACGACCAGGAACCCGTTCAAGTCGAACAAGTAGCGCTCGGTCGCGTCCATCGACGTCACACCTCGAGCAGCCGGACCCGTGCGAGGTGGCCGTGTGTGGCGAACGCGGAATCGCCCGGAAGCACGCCGGTCACGACATCGAGGACGACGGCGCCGTCCTCCCGGGTCTCGCGGACGTGCGTCGTTGACTCCGCGAACGACCCGATCAGCCCGTAGGCGACGATCCGCGGCGCCCTCGGTTCCTCCCGAGTGGCCTCTGGGATATCGATCTCCAGGACGTCGTCGACGACCTCCATCCGTGCCAGCTCGATGCCGAGCATCTCTGCGGCGGCCGTGCAGGACGGGCCGAGGTGATCCAGCGCGTCCTCGGTGACCCAGCCGGGCACGCTCGTCATCGACAGCAGTCGCTCGATGTCGGTCGACGCGGCCGAGGCGTCGGCCACGCCGACGAATCGCGCATCGATGTCCCAGCGGCGACGCTCGGGCATGACGGGAGCGGCGATCAGCCCTTGCGCTCCAGGATCGGTCGGGCGACGTCGGGCTTGTCGACGACGAACGCGAACATCGCCCGGTCGCCCCACCGACCGAGGAAGAGGTGCCCGTGGATGTTCACCCCGGCATCGGCCAGAGCTCGCGACAGCCGAGCCATGCCACCGGGTCGGTCATCGACTTCGGTCACGAGCGACTCGCCCTCGATGTAGATGTAGCCCATCTCGTCGAGCACGGCCTTGGTCGTGTCGTCGTCGGCGGTCGTCATGATCACGTGGCCCGAGTCGCCGATGCTCCCGCCGCCGATCGCCCGCAGGTCGACGCCGCGCGTCGCCAGCGCCTCGGCGAGGCTCGCCATGGCACCCGGCTCATTCTTGAGCTGGACGACGAACTGGTTGGCCATGTCGGTGACGGACCTCCGGCTGGACGTTCGGCCCTCCATCGTACCTGCCGGCGGTGCGTCGCTCGCCGCTCGTCGCGGGTCCCGTTACTGCGCGAGGCGGCGCTTGTCGGATCCTTCCACGACGCCCCCGTCGATCCGGAGGATCTCCTCGCGATGTCGGAAGAACGGGATGAGCGCGAGTGCGGTGATGAGCGCGAGCCCCGCGAGCCAGCCGGCGATGACGTCAGTCGGATGGTGCTCACCCAGGTATACCCGCGACACGCCGATGAGGACGACGACCACGACGAGTGCCCCGAGGGCTCTTCGCGAGAGCCCCGTCGGAAGGGCGAACAGCAGGCTCGTGACAAGGACCATCGACCGCAATGAGTGGCCGCTCGGGAACGAATCGAGCCCCGGCGTCGCGAGTGGCATCGGGTCGAAGAACAGGCCGAGCGCGTAGAGAGCGACACCGAGCACCGCGCCCCACCGCCAGCGGGTCCGCCAGAAGGCGATGACGAGGATCGCCGCGAACGCGATCCACAGCAGGTCCTCGGTCTCCGACATCTGCAACGGGATCTGGTACGCGACCCCCGGGCGGGCCAGTGGAAGAGCCGCCTTGAGCAGTTCCGTGACGATGGTGGCGGCGAGGTAGCCGGTGACGAGGTACAGCGCGGCGCGGCGCGCGCCGGCGACCCACAGGAAGCCGGCCGGGATCATCGTGAAGAACTGGAGGATGTCCGCCACACCGAGCTCCGAGATCGCGACGAACACCGGATCGAGGACCGTGCCGTGGAACGGTCGGAAGGCGTCGAGGCCGGCGGTGTCGAGACCGATCGTCGCGCCGGCGCGCACGAGGACCGCGATCGCGAGGAAGCCGGCGAGGCAAGCCAACGCGACGAGGGCAAGGCGAAGCCGAAGCCGCTCATCGGTCAGCACGGACATACGCGGAGTAGACCACCGGCGCCCGGATCACGCATCGCGAACATCGGTTTGGCCTGGGGATGCTAGCGTCGGGCGGTGACTGGGACCGCTCTCCCGGATGCCGTGGCCTCCGCGCTGATCGACCCCAGCGAGGGCGAGCGCATCTCGGTGGAGGCGTCCGGCATACCGTGGTCCGCGCTGTGCTGGGGCGATCCCGGCGATCGCCCGCTCCTGCTCATCCACGGCGTGACGTCGTCGGCCGAGGTCTGGTGGCGCGTGGGCCCCGCGCTCGCTGCGACCGGGCGGCGGGTCATCGCCGTCGACCAGGCGGGGCACGGCCAGACCGGGCATTGGCGCGGCCACTACAGGTTCCGAGATAACGCCGCAGACATCGCCGGCTTCATCGGCTCGGCCGGACTCGACCGACCCGACCTCCAGGTGATCGGCCACAGCTGGGGAGCTGCGACGGCAGCGGCCCTTCCCGCTGCCGGGATCCGGCCCGCGACGATGATCCTGCTCGATCCACCGGTCCTGCCGCTCGAGCGGATCGCGCTCGAGGCATCCGATCCGTCGCAGCAGCCGGTGCACTCGATCGAGGACGCGATCGCCGCGGTCCGGATCGCCCAGCCCGACTGGATCGAGGGCGACGTCATGGCCAAGGCCAAAGCGACGATGCAGCTGGACGTCGACGCGGCACGTTCCGTCCTGCTCGACAACGGCGACTGGGACGGCGGCCTCGGCGATCTCCTCGATCCGGCCGCTCAGGGAATCGACGTCTGGCTCGTCCGAGGCGAGCCCGCCACCGGCGGTTATGTGGACGACGCCGCGGCGCGCGGATTCGGTGAGGTCATCGGCGACGATCATGTCGTCACGATCGCCGGCGGGCCACATTCGCCGCAGCGGACGCACCCGGTCGAGACCGTGGCGGCCTTCCTGCGCGCGCTCGGCCCGGCCGGCTAACCCGCGCGCCGGAGAGCGACGGCGCGGCGGTACGCCTCTACGTACTGCGGGGCAGGGCCCGTCGACCAGTCGAAGTCGGCTGCCATCGCGCGGTCGACGAGCCGCTCCCAGACCATCCCTCCGCGCTCGCGGAGGTCGAACGCTCGGTCGCAAGCGGCGAGCAGCGCTTCGGGCGTGGCCTGGTCGAAGACGAAGCCCGTCCCGGAACCCGGCTGCCGGGTGACGTCGACGACGGTGTCGGCCAGTCCGCCCGTGCGGCGGACGATCGGTGGCGTCCCGTAGCGCATCGCGATCATCTGGCCTTGCCCCGACGGCTCGAACCGTGACGGCATCGCGAAGAAGTCGGCGCCGGCGTAGATCCGGCGCGCCATGTCCCGATCGAACCGCTCGATGAACGCGACCTTCCCGGGCGAAGCCGCAGCCAGTTCACGGAACGGATCTGCGAGGGCCGGGTCTCCGGCGCCTTGGACGATCAGCCGCGCGTTCAGCTCGAGGAGCGCCGGCGCCGCAGCGGCCAGGAGGTCGAAGCCCTTTTGCGGATCGAGCCGACCGATCATCCCGATGACCGGCCCGCGATCGAGCGGGTCCATCCCGTTGCGGGTCAACAGGTCGGCGCGGCACACCGCCTTGCCGGCGCGGTCGGCGCGCGAGAACGGCGCGGCGAGTGACGCGTCGTTGGCGGGGTCCCAGACCGCGTTGTCGAGCCCGTTGAGGATCCCGAAGAACCGGTCGCCTCGGGACCGCAGCAGGGCGTCGAGGCCCATCCCGAATTCCGGCGTCAACGCCTCCCGGGCATACGTCGGCGACACGGTATTGACGACCTCCGCCGCCACGATGCCGGCGGCGAGCAGGTCGATGCCGTCGGCGTTCTGCCCGGGCGCATCATCGCCCGGCCGGAGGCCGAGCTGCGGCAGGTCGGCGTTCCAGGTCCAGCCGTGGTAGGCGAGGTTGTGGAGGGTCGTCACGATCGCCGCGCGGCCGATCACCGGATCGTCGCGGTACCAGCGCTCGCGAAAGATCCCGGCCGGGCCTGCCTGCCAGTCGTGCGCATGGAGGACATCGACCGGCTGACCATCGGCGCGTAACGCCTCGAGCGCCGCGCGCACATACAGCCCGAAGCGCCAGGCGTTGTCCGCGTAGTCACCTCCTCCGTCGCCGTAGTAGCCGGCACGGTCGAACGCGGGCGGATGGTCGATGAGTCGCAGTCGATACCCGTCGGCCTGGACGTCGATGATCGTGATCTCGCTCGAGCCCGTCCGTGCCCGGGGATCCGGGACGGAGATCGCGGTCTCGCCGAGCACCGCCTCGGGACGTGGCTCCGGCACACCGCGATAGCGCGGCAGAAAGACGTCGACCTGGCCGTCGATCGTGTCGCCGGGCAGCCCACCGATGGCGCGCGCGAGGGCATCGACGACGTCGGCGAGGCCGCCTGTCTTGGCCCACGGCTCGCACTCGGAGGATAGGAACGCGACGCGGAGACCCACGGCCGGCATGGTAGTCGCCAGCATCGTCGGCAGGCGCGTTACAGCCTCATCTCGTGCGACTAAACCGGTTCACGAGGCCGACCGAGCGGGTATGATGCGCCGCCATGGACCTCGTCTCCATCCCCTCCGTCCCGGCCGCGTCGTTCCCGCTCCCACCGCGGCTCGAGGGCCTTCGGCGGCTCGCCTACAACCTCCGCTGGGCATGGAACCCGCGCACCCGAAACCTCTGGAGCCTCGTCGACCGGACGGCCTGGAACCGCTACCGCAACCCGATCCCGGTCATCAGCGGTCCGACGGATTGGTCCCGGCTTCTCGACGACGAGAAGTTCCTCGCCGAATACCAAGATGTCCTCGCCGACTTCGACCGATACATGGCCGACGGCACGGGCCACTGGTTCCAGCGCAAGTTCGGCCAGCAGCTCGACGGGCCCATCGCCTATTTCTGTGCCGAATACGGCGTCCACGAATCGCTGGGTATCTATTCAGGTGGTCTGGGGGTGCTCGCCGGCGACCACATGAAGTCGGCGAGCGACATGGCGATGCCGTTCGTCGGGGTCGGGCTGCTGTACCGGAAGGGGTATTTCCGCCAGACGATCGACGCGGACGGCCACCAGGAGCACGCCTATCCCGACTACGACCTGAGCCGGCTGCCGCTGTCCCGCGTCCAGGACACCGAGGGGTTGCCACTCACCGTCGAGTTGCAGCTTGCCGGTCGGACGCTGTCGATCGCGGTGTGGCTCGCGCAGGTCGGCCGCGTGCCGGTCCTGCTGCTCGACACGGACGTCGTCGACAACTCGGTCGAGGATCGGCCGATCACCAACATCCTGTATGTCCGCGGCCGCGAGATGCGCCTGCACCAGGAGCTGGTCCTTGGCATCGGTGGTGTCCGCGCCCTCCGAGCGCTCAGCCTGTCGCCCGACGTATGGCATCTCAACGAGGGCCATTCGGCGTTCCTCCTCGCGGAGCGCGCCCGAGAGCTCGTCGCCGGCGGATCGTCACTCGACGAGGCGTGGGACGGGGTCAGGCGGAACTCGGTCTTCACGATCCACACCCCGGTCTCGGCCGGCAACGAGCGCTTCGAGGCGGACCTCGTCCGCCGGGTCGCCGGGCCGCTGCTCGACGCGGGCGGCGTGCCCGTCGAGAAGGTCCTCGACCTCGGCATCGGCACCGACGGCGACCGCGGTCAGTTCGATATGACGGCGTTCAGCCTGCGGCTGACGAACGGCGCGAACGCGGTGAGCAAGCTCCACGCCGCGACCGCGAACTCGACCTGGCACAGCATCACGGACGGCCGGATCATCGCGGTCACCAACGGTGTCCACGGCCCGACCTGGGTCGGCCAACCCGTCGTGGAATTGCTGGCCCGTCACCTCGGTGCCGATCTGGATGCGCTCGACGCGGGCACACGCCAGGACCGGTTCTGGGAGCGGCTGGCGCGGATCCCGACCGACGAGCTATGGGAGGCGCACCTGCGCCAGAAGCGTGAGCTCGCGATCTTCATCCAGGGCCGGCTCCGTGCCCAACTCGCGCGTCACGGCGAGGCGCCGGCGGTGCTCGCTGAGGTCCAGACGATCCTCGACCCGGGCGTGCTGACGATCGGCTTCGCCCGTCGGTTCGCGACCTACAAGCGCGC
>DATHTG010000070.1:0-11833 GCA_035463515.1 Candidatus Limnocylindrales bacterium | reverse complement strand
GGTCGACCAGCGTCGAGGAGTCGATGTCGATATTCCGGTAACCGGCGTCGATCGCCGTCCGGCAGGCCTTCCTGATCTCCTCCGTCATCGACTCGGGGTCAGCGGCGTACTTCTTCGCGTTGAACTGGTAGTGGTCGCCCTGGATGAAGACTGGCTCGCGCCAGCCCGCGGCGATCGCACCGGCCAGGACGGACGTCGCGTAGTCGATCGGCCGCTGATAGGTGTAGGTCTGCTCGCTGCGGGCGATCTCGACGATGACCGCCCCGACGTCGGCGCTCTGGGCGGTCTCGAAGACCGTGCGGGCCATGTCGAACGTCTGCGCCCGGATGTTGATCGCCGGGACCGTGAACCCGGAGACCTCACCGCGGCCGCGGGCCATGTAGAGCTCGTGGATGCTCGCCGAGAGTGCGCCCAGGGCCTGGCTGGCCTCCCAGACGACCCATTGCGCCGCCTCCTTCGTGGCGTCGTCCTCGGCGAAGGCCGCGGTCCAGGCGAGGTCGCGGATAGCGGCGTCGCGGAACGCCCGCTCGTCATCGACCACGAGGCGGTCACCATCGACGTGGGCCGCAGCGCCGATCGCGGTCATCAGGTCGGCTGGACTGGTCGCGACGTGGGCCATCGGCGGGACTCTCCTCGGTCTGCGGTGAGAGGCCCATGGTAGCGGCGCCGGGGCAAGGCCCCTGCGCGGCGTACCCGCACGCGAGCGGCGCCGGTCGGTCAGATCGTGGGCTTGGTCACCATGAGGATGACGATCACGAGGATCAGCAGGCCAAGGAACATCCCACCCTGCTGGGCGCGCTTGACGGCGGCCATGAGCTCAGGCGGTGGTCCCGATGCACCGGGAGGTGGGGGCGCCGACGTGAGCTCGACGATGCGATGGCCGACCGGCCGCTGGACCAGCAACGCGTAGGTGAGGGCGATGAGGTACAGGACGATGCCCAGCCCGAGCCAGAGCTGGCTCAGCGGGTTGAAGCCGGTCAGGAAGATCAGGACGAGGCCGGTGATCCCCTGGAAGATCGCCAGCGGGACGACCCGCACCTTGGTGATCTCCTCGTTGATCCGGGCCGCGAAGTTCGCATGCTGCGGCTCCTTGCCGGCCATCGCCCCCACGATCGGGAACGCGGAGAACGTCGGCCCGAAGGCGACGATCGCGCCGAAGACGTGCAGGAACAGGAAGATCGGGATCAAGATCGTCATCGCACCCTCTCGCGTGACCCCTTCACCAGCTGCGCAAATATAGGCGCTCGATGACGGCGCGGATCAGCCCGGCGCGCGTCAGCTGACGTTGCGGGTGCGCCTCCCCACGAAGTCGACCAGCACGTACTCGCCGAGCCGCTCTGGCGTCGCGTAGAACGCGCGCCCTCGGTTCAGCTTCGTCATGTGGGCGACGAACTCGGCCAATGCGCGTGACCGCTCGAGCATGAACGTGTTGATCGTGATGCCCTCGCGGGCACAGCGCTGGACCTCGCGTAGGGTCTCCGTGATCGTCCGCCGCGTCGGCGGGTAGCTGAACTCGACCTGACCGTTCTCGAAGTGGGCGGTCGGCTCGCCGTCGGTGATGACGACGATCTCCTTGTTGGCGGCGGCCTGCCGGGCCAGGATCCGCCGCGCCAGCAGCAAGCCATGCTGGAGGTTCGTGCCGTACTCGTAGCCGTGCCACGTGAGTTCCGCGAGCGCACCAGGCCGGATCTCGCGGGCGTAGTACGCGAAGCCGATGACCGACAGGTGGTCGCGCGGGTACTGCGTGCGGATCAGCGTGTCGAGCGCCACGGCCACCTTCTTCGCGGCCAGGAAGCAGCCCCGGAGCAGCATCGACCGGCTCATGTCCACGAGCAGCACGGTCGCCGTCCGGGTCAGCTGCTCGCTGCGGTACACCTCGAAGTCGTCGGGCATGAGGTGGACCGCTCGATCACCTTGAGCGGCGCGAGCGGACCGGACGGCTGGCGCGTTCTCCTCGCGGAGCATCGCGTTCGTGAGCGTTCCCTTGAGGTCGAGGTGGAACGGATCGCCGAACGCATAGGGCTTGGTCGTCTCGTCCCGCTCCCCGCCCCTGCCCCGGCGGTCGATCCGGTGACCGCCGAAGGCGTCCCGCTGGAGCCTGGCGAACAGGTCGTCGAGGACCTGCTGGCCGATCTTCCTCGTCCCTCGCGGCGTCAGCTCCAGGTGATCGCCGTCCCGTGTCAGGTAGCCGGCCTCTTCGAGTCGCCGAGCGAGGTCATCCAGCGCATCGAGATCGCGGACGGCGTCATCACCGATCAGGTCACGCACCTGGTCGCGGTCGATCGATGCGAGGTCGCCGGGTCCCTCGACGTCCATCAGCGAGTCCTCGAGTCGCTCCATGGACTGGAGGCGAGCGATCTGCGCGAGCGCGCCGTCGAGCGGGAGCGACTCGTCGCCGGTGAACCGGACCCGGTCGCCGAGGCCGCCCGGCAACAGGATGTCGAGGTTCGATGCGAGCTCGGCCAGATCGATCAACAGCCGGTCGTCCCGAAGCAGGGCGTCCATCATCGACTCGAGCTCCGCCCGCTGTTCGGGCGTCATGGAGCGCATCAGCGACTGCATCGCGGCCATCCGCTGGGCCAGCTGGTCGATGATGTCGTCGAAGGTCTGGGCGCCCGGGAAGAACCGACCGTGCTTGGCGAGGTACTCGCGCGCGTCCGGCTCTCGACCTGCGATCCGTTCCCGGATGAGCTCGTTGAGGTCACGAACCATCTCGCGATTGGCTGCGAGGTCCTCCGGAGTCGTCGACCGGATGGCGTCGCTCATACCGGACACGAACTGATCGAGGACCTGCTTGCTCAGCCGCTCGACGAGGTCTTCGAAGCGCTGCCGCGCGCCCGGCTCGAGGAAGTCGTACTCGCGCAGCTCGCGGATGCGCTCTCCGAGGTCGGTCGGCAGGGCGTCAAGGCGATCCAGCCGGCGCGAGGCGAGGTCCGAGGCCACGCGCGCCGTGTCTTCGTCCGGAGCGTCTTGGGCGGCGTTCTGAAGCCGACGTTCCACGCCCGCGCGCTCATCGGCGACCACGTCCTCGAGCTCGCGCCGGATGTCGCCCAGGACGTCGCCCAGGTCGTAGCGCTCCCGCAGGTCCTCTCGTCTGCGAGCGAGTCGTTCCATGAGGTCCTGCAACCCGGCCAAGTCCGGCCGCGTCGGGTCACCGCTCCGCCACCCTCGCTCCATCAGCCGCCGGATGGCCTCGGCCAGGTCGCCCTCGGCCATGACATCGTCCGAGATCGCCTTCAGGATCTCGTCGGCATCGAGGTCCGGCAGCCGTTGCGTGCCGTCCCATCGAGAGTACCGGGCACGCCGCGCCAGTTCGGCGATGGCGTCGTCGGCGCGCGGGACGCGACCCGTGAGGTCGCGCGGGTCCGGGGAGTATGCCGTCATCGGGTCATCGCAACATCGGATCGGTGCTGTGCTAGCGGTGGTAGACGATCGTGCCGGCGACCCGTTCCTTGTTCAGACGCCGCGCGAGATGCAGCCCCTCGAGCAGGAACTCGACGGCGGACGCGACCACGGCCGGCTCCTCGGCTCCGTCGGTCACATCGAACGTGCCGAGCCGACCGACGGCGTCATCCATCCCGGGAACCTCGCGCAGCCACGCGACGTATTCGCGCGAGGGCGTCCGCTCACCGGTCTCGACGATGAAGCCCTCCTCGAACGCCTCGACGATCGGCTCGAGGTCGTCGAGCGTCACGCGACGGTTGAACGTCGAGTAGAGCGCCTTCGTGATGAGCCGCTCCACGATGCGTTCCTCGGGCGCCTCGTCGCCGACCGATTCGAGCTCGACCTTGCCGACGGTCGAGGCGACGACCGCGCCGAGGTCGCTGACACGTGGCGCTGCCACCGGTTCACCGAGGCGGACGGCTCGTTTGAGGGAGGCCGCCTCGAGGACCTCCATGTTCGCGACCGACACTCGCACCGAGACGCCCGACCGCTGGCTGATCTCCGGGGAGCGGCGGGCAAGCTGTGTGATCTCGGCGATGACCTCCTCCATGAAGGGCGGCACGACGATGGCGGGCGTCGCGACGTCGGCCTCGCCCTCGACGCCGAAGCGGTGCTTCTCCTGCGCGACGATCGACAGCTCGTGGTCGAGCGAGCGCGGATAATGCGTGCGGATCTGCGATCCGAGGCGGTCCTTCAGCGGGGTGATGATCCGGCCGCGCGACGTGTAGTCCTCCGGATTCGCGCTCGCGACGACGTACAGGTCGAGCGGGAGGCGGACCGTGAAGCCGCGGATCTGGACGTCACGCTCCTCGAGCACGTTGAGCAGGCCGACCTGGATGCGTTCGGCGAGGTCCGGCAGCTCATTGATGGCGACGATGCCGCGGTTCGCGCGCGGGATGAGGCCGTAATGGAGCGTCAGCTCGTCGGACAGATAGCGACCCTCGGCGACCTTGAACGGATCGACCTCGCCGATCAGGTCGGCGATGGTGATATCCGGCGTGGCGAGCTTCTCAGCGTAGCGGCGGTCGCGCGGCAGCCAGTCGATCGGAGCGTCGTCGCCCAGCTGGTCCACGATCCCGTGGCCTGCCGGCGAGACCGGTTCGTACGGGTCGTCGTTCAGCTCGCCGCCGCGCAGGACGGGCAGCCACTCGTCGAGCAGACCGATGAGCAGCCGCGCCATCCGGGTCTTCGCCTGGCCACGCTCGCCGAGGAAGACGAGGTCGTGCCCCGCGAGGATCGCGTTCTCGATGGCCGGGATGACCGAATCGTCGTAGCCGACGATGCCCGGCAGGACGTCGCGACCATCGGCGAGCCGAGCGATGAGGTTGGTCCGCAACTCGTCCTTGACGGTCCTTGACCGCCAGCCGCTCGACCGGAGCTCGGCGATCGTCGTGGGGCGCTGGCTGGTCGGCATCGCGGACCTCAGTTGGTGGCGGGTACGGTGGATGGGTCGGCGGAGGTCGCGCGGAAGCCGTCGATGGCGGCGCGGACGGCGTCGACGTCGGTGATGCCGGCCTCGGCGAGGCCGGCCAGGTAGTCGCGACGGCGATCGACCTCGAGCTCGAAGTCGCCCGGGCGGCGGCCGACACGGAGGGCGAGTTCCGGGGTGATGCCCCAGGCGAAGTGCTCGAATCGATCGTGGTCCGGGTCCCAGGTCGCGAGGACCGCCGGGCCCATCCGCTGGACATGCCCGTGCTCGTCGCGCGCGGTCGGGCGGATGTAGTGGGCGGCAACGACGCGCCGAAGGCCATCGCCCACCGGTCGCAGGATGAGGACGACGCCGAGGCGGGACAGCTCGTCGTCGCCGAGGCTGACCGGTGGTCGACGGAGCTGGTCGAAGACGTCGTCGAGCGAGTCCGCGTGGATCGTGGCCGCGAGGCCGTAGCCGACGCTCGCGGCGCGGATCGCGATGCGTGCCTCGGCGCCCCACGTGTACGACGGCAGGTGATCGGACAGCTCGGGGATGAGGAGCACGGTGTCGTCCGGTCGGATCGGCGGCCGATCCCGATGCACCGGCGACGGCGGCCGACGCCACCCGAGCTCGGGAGCCTGCGGCAGCCAGTCGAACGTCTCCAGCGCCCCCTCGAGCTCGACCATCCGGGTGCCGGGTGCGAGGAACATCAGGAGCGCATCGAGGAGGGTGGTCTTCCCGGCGTGCCGAGGCAGCGCCCCGACGACCAGCGGGACGCGGCTCTCGATCAGCAGCCAGAGGGTCGCCGCCAGCTCCGCATCGAGCGTGCCGGAACGGATCAGCTCGACGATCGAGCGCGGCGTCGGCGGGACGTGGCGGATGGCCCACCGGCCCCGCGCCGGCGAGGACTCGGCCACGGTCGGAGCGTACGGCCGGCCATCCGGAGCGTCAAACGTCGCGGCGGCAGCGGGCCGGATCACCGGGTGACCCAGGCGGGATGTTGACATCGGATGTCGACATCGCGACCTACCATCGAAGCGGTGGCCACGAACGTCGACATCCGCCCCCTGACCCCGGATCGCCTCCCGGACCTCGCGGAGCTCTTCGAGCAGGGCGGCGACCCGAGGTGGTGCTGGTGCGCGTACTTCCGCATCAGAGGCTTCGACTTCTCGAAGGGCGGGCGGACGCGTCATCGTGCTGCGATGGAGGCAGCGACCCACGAGACGGCTCGCGAGGGACGGGCCCCAGGCCTGGTCGCGTATCAGGGTGATGAGGCCGTCGGTTGGATCAGTATCGGGCCGCGCGAGGACTACGA
This sequence comes from Candidatus Limnocylindrales bacterium, assembly GCA_035463515.1. GTDB lineage: Bacteria > Chloroflexota > Limnocylindria > Limnocylindrales > CSP1-4 > SPCO01. The sequence goes on along the minus strand of DATHTG010000070.1, from coordinate 5,663 downwards.
GCGACTCGCGCACTCGACGGTCCTCAAGCCGTTCGACGACAAGCCCGTGTGGTCGATCGTGTGCTTCGTCGTCGGGCGCGACTCGCGTGGCCGGGGCGTCGCGACCAGGTTGCTCGAGGCAGGCATCGATTACGCACGCGAGCACGGCGCGACACTGCTGGAGGCGTATCCGCTCGAGTTCGCTGATGGTGCTCGGGTCCGCGCGGCGGATATCTTTCGCGGCACGGTGCCGATGTTCGTGCGAGCCGGATTCCGGGTCGTCGAGCGGCGGCCGTCGCGGAACGGACCTGTGCGGGCGATCGTGCGCCGCGCGATCCGCCCGCGACGGGGTGGACCGGCTACGTCGTCCGTCGCATCCCAGCACCGTCGTCCGTCCACCTTGACTCGGCGGCCTCCCGCCGCGTAGACTCCCGGCCGGGCCTGGACCGCCCACCATCCACTCCCCTTACCGGAGGCGGCTCGGAATATGTCGATGACGCACCTTCTCCGACGCACGATCGCGCCTATCGGCGCCGTCGATCGCGGGAGATCTGCGCCCATCTCGAGCTGACCGCAGGCGGGGAGACCGCCTTTCGGAAGAGCCACGAGCCGTGGGCCAGATCGGGCCCCCGGCTTTTTTGATGCGTTCCGTGCCTCACTGAGGCGGACGAGCATCCAGCGCCGCGAGGCCCCCGACGAAGCGTCGGACGAGCCCCGCGGCTCTTTCTGTTTCCACCCACCGCGGACCGGACTTGGAGTCCACCAGTGACCGCCATCCTGACCGAACAACTGAAGACGGCCACCAGCACCGCGACGGTCGCTTCGACGGCGACGGGAGCGGTCCCTGCGCTGCTCATCGAGGGCCTGGGTAAGTCGTTCGTGGTCGGCCGAGATCGCAAGCCGGTCGCGGCGATCACCGACGTGTCGATGCGCCTCGAGCGTGGCGACATGCACGGGATCCTCGGTGCGAACGGGTCGGGCAAATCGACCCTGATCCGGCTCATCAGCGGGCTGCTGACGCTGGACACCGGCCGGGTCGAGGTGTTCGGCCATGACATCGAGCGCGACGAGATGGCCGTCAAGCGGCTGATCAACCGAGTCAGCGTCGACGCGGCCTTCTTCAAGAAGCTCAGCCCGATGGAGAACCTGCTGTTCGCAGCCCGTCTGTACGGACTCGACGCAGGCGTCGCGCGGCGGGAGACCGTCGCGATCCTCGAGCGACTGGGCATCGGCGAGAAGCGCCTCGGCCGCCCGGTGGAGCAGATGAGCCGCGGCATGCAGCAGAAGGTCGCCATCGCGCGAGCGCTGCTGACGAGCCCGACGCTCCTCCTGCTCGACGAACCGACCACGGGCCTCGACCCGCGCAGCAAGCTCGATGTCCAGGCGTTCATCGAGGAGATCAATGCGACGCACGACGCGACGATCGTCCTGACGACGCATGACCTGGCCGAGGCGGAACGCCTCTGCGGCCGGATCACCGTCCTCAACGACGGTCGGGTCGTCGCCGAGGACACGCCCGACGGCCTCAAGGCCACGACGGCGGATCGCCTCGGTCATCCGGCGACCCTCGAAGACGTGTTCATGACCTACACGGGCCGCTCCCTCGATGACGACGTCGATGAGGACGACGGGGACCCGGACGACGACTAGATGACCAGAAAGGAGGTGAGAGCGATGAACTTCAACCAGATGGCTTTGGAACTGGCGCGTGATCGCCAGGAAGAGCTGATCGCGGCTGCGGCGCGTGAGCGTCGGTCGCCGCGCAGCCAAGAGTCGATCCGCCGTTCGATCGGTCGCCGCGTCATCGCGGTGGGCGAGCGGATCGCGGCGGAGCCCGCACTGGAGCTGGCTCGGTCCCGCTAGGGCCGAGCCAGCTCTCTCCGAGGAGATCCTCTCGTGACCATCGTCGCCCATGAGCTGAAGGCGTCCTACGCCTTCATCGAGCGCAACTTCTACTTGACTCGCCGCTACTGGGGCTGGGAAGTCGCTTTCCTGGTCTATTCCGTCGCGGGCGCGCTGTCGATCTCGCTCATCGGTGCCGACCAGGGCAGCGCGACACTGCTCCTCACGCTGATGGTGGGAGCGATCTTCTGGAACTACCTCTCGGTCGTGTTCAGCTGGATCGCCGAGACGATCGCCGTCGAGCGTTGGGAAGGGACCCTGGAGTACACCTTCATGGCCCCCGTCCGGCGCTGGTCACAGCTGCTGGGCAGCGTCCTGTACGCGATGGTCTACGGCCTCGTCCATACGGCCGTGATCTTCATCGCTCTCGTGCTGTTCTTCCCGCAGCTCGATTTCAGCAAGGCGAACGCGTTGACTGCGCTGGCGTTCATGCTGCTTGGTTCCTTCAGCTTCGTCGGGATCGGCATGATCGCCGCGATCCTGCCGCTGCTCTACGTCGAGCGCGGGGCGCAGATGACGTTCGTGCTCCAGTCGTGCCTGCTGCTGATCAGCGGCGTGTACTACTCGATCGACATCCTGCCCGGCTGGATGCAGGTGCTGTCGCACCTGTCGCCGGCGACGTACGTCCTCGACGGCGTGCGGGCCGGGCTGGTCCACGGCACGCCCGTGTCCGAGCTGCTCGGCGATGTCTGGCCGCTGATCGTGGCCGGCATCGTCCTGATCCCGTTCGGGCTCTGGGCGTTCGGCCGCGCGGAGCGCTACGCGAAGCGCACGGGCAAGCTCAAGCGGGTCGGGTAGTGACGTCGCCCGAGGCCGTCACGGCCCGCGTCGTCGCGGTCCACAAGGAGACGTCGATCGTGCGCGGGCCGGATGGCATGGATCGCCCGGCGATCGTCTCCGGCCGCTTCCGGTTCGAGGCGCTGGCCCCGTCGGACTATCCGGCGGTCGGCGACTGGGTGACCGTCGCTGACCGCGTGGCAGCCGGCGACGGCGCGACCGACCGCGCAGTCATCACCGCCGTGCTCCCCCGCCGGTCCGCGTTCGTCCGCTCTGCGGCCGACGCGAGCCGGCGGTCGGCGGGCAACCTCGTCGACGAGCAGGTGCTCGCCGCGAACGTCGACGTTGCCTTCCTCGTCGCCGGCCTCGACCACGACTTCAACATCCGACGGCTCGAGCGCTACCTCGCGGTCGCCTGGTCGAGCAGCACCCGACCGGTCGTCGTCCTGAACAAGGCCGACGTCGCGATCGATCTCGATCAGCGCCTGCTCGAAGTCGAGTCGGTCGCGCCCGCGGTGCCGATCGTCGTGCTCTCGGCACTGACCGGCGACCACGTCTCAGACCTCGCGCCGTACCTCGCGGCCGGGCAGACCGCCGTCGTCCTCGGCTCGTCGGGAGTCGGCAAGTCCACGCTCGTCAACGCCTTGCTCGGCGAGCGTCGCCAGGCGACCGCCGCTGTCCGCGAGGACGACTCGCGTGGCCGGCACACCACGACGCACCGCGAGCTCTTCGAGCTGCCGGGCGGAGCATTCCTCATCGATACGCCGGGGATCCGCGCGCTCGAGATCGCCGGCGCCGACGAGGGCGTCGACGCGGCGTTCGACGACATCGCGGAGATCGCCGCCGCGTGCCGCTTCAGCGACTGTCGCCATCAGGGAGAGCCTGGCTGTGCCGTCCGTGCCGCCATCGACGACGGCCGGCTCAGCCGCGACCGCTTCGCCAGCCACCAGAAGCTCGAGCGCGAGCTCGCGCGTGCCGAGCGAAAGGGCGACGCCAGGGCGGCGGCGGAAGAGCGTCGCCGCTGGAAGCACATCCACAAACAGGTTGCACGTCACATGCAGCACAAGTACGGGGAGGCGCGCTGATGGTCGGCCAGGAGACCGCGCCGATACACACCTGGCTCGAGCTGCCGGGCGCGCCGTCGATCCACGGCCTTCGGTTCCGGCGCCCGGACGGCTCGGAGACGGACTACGAAGCGATGGCAGCGCTCCTCAGAACGACCAGCGCCGAAGATCAGATCCCCTGGGCACCGACCGCCACGAATGTGCGCGAGGAGATGGAGGGCTCATCCGTGCTGGACCCGGCTCGGGACGCGATCATCGCCGAGGTCGACGGGTCGGTGGTCGCCCTGGCCTCGGTCGAGCGGGCGCTCCGTGGCGGGCACCCGATGTACGACGTGCACGGCGACGTCGTGCCCGACCAGCGCCGGCGCGGCATCGGCCGCGCGCTGCTGCACGAGAACCTGCGCCGTGCGCGAGAGCGCGCTGACGAAGCCGGAGACCCGTTCCCGCTGACGATCCGGGCCTTCGCCGACGTGAACGAGGTGGGCAACCGGGCGCTGCTCGAGGCGGCGGGATTCACGATCAACCGCTGGTTCTTCCTGATGCGTCGGCCGACGCTCGACGACATCCCGGAGGCACCGCTCCCCGAGGGCATCGACCTGCGGCCGGTGCGTGAGGAGGATCATCGGGCGATCTTCGACGCCGAATTCGAGGCGTTCCGCGACCACTGGCAGCCGCACGATTACGACGAGGCCGAGTTCGAGAACCAGTACAAGAAGGCGGACATCGACACCCGGCTCTGGGTCGTCGCCTGGGATGGCGATGAGATCGCCGGGGTCGTCCAGACCTGGATCTGGACCGACGAGAACGAGCGCCTCGGGGTCAAGCGCGGTTGGCTCGAACACATCAGCGTCCGTCGCCCGTGGCGGCGGCGGGGCCTGGGCCGAGCGATCACCGCCGAGGCGCTGCGGCGCATCCGCGCCGCCGGCATGAGCGACGCGATGCTCGGCGTCGATGCCGAGAACCCGACCGGTGCCCTCGGGCTCTACGAGGGTCTCGGGTTCGAGGTCGACCAGCGAGCGTCGGCGTATGTCCGGATGGTGGAGCGCTGACCGGAGCTGCCGGCCGACCCTGTCTCGGTCCGGTGGCATGATGATCGGACGCGTTGGAGGATCCGGTCATGCGTTCCTACCTGATCGTGGCCAACCAGACGCTGACGAGCGAGTCCCTGCGTGAGGCGATCACGGCGCGACTCGCCGACGAACCCGTGCGGACGTATGTCGTCGTGCCGATGAGCCCCGGCACAGGGCGCCTCAGCTGGGACGAGCAGGAGTCACGCACGGTCGCGAAGGCCCGGCTGGACGACATGCTCGAGCGGCTCCGCGAGATGGGCGCCGAGGCCGACGGTGAGGTCGGCGACCGCGATCCGGTGATGGCGGTGCGTGACGCGCTCCGTCGCCGTGAGGTCGACGAGGTCATCGTCTCCACGCTGCCTCGCGGTCTGTCGCGCTGGCTGGGCGAAGACGTGCCGAGCCGACTCAGGGAGTCGGTCCGGGTCCCGGTCACGGTCGTGACGCAGAAGGCCACCGGCTCGCGTTAGGCGAACAACCGGCCTGCATCGCGGACGAGCTCGAGCCACGGGCGCTCGCGGCCCATCGTCGTCTCGGTCCCGTGCCCCGGATAGACGCGCACGTGGTCCTCGAGCTCGAGAAGCCGCGTCAGTGAGCCGACCATCGCGTCGGCATCGCCGCCTGGCAGGTCGACGCGGCCCCAGCCGCCGGCGAACAGCGTGTCACCACTGAACAGCAGACCTTCATCAGGGTCATAGAGGCACACGGAGCCTTCGGTGTGGCCGGGCGTGTGCAGGACCCGTAGCCGGATCGAACCGAAGCGGACCTCGCCGCCCTCCGCGAGGTCGACCGCCGGGACCGACGGCGGGATCTCGAATGGCGCCATCACCGGTCGCGGGCTCAGCAACCGGTCGTGGGCGAGCGGATGTGCCGC
>DATHTG010000069.1:0-5595 GCA_035463515.1 Candidatus Limnocylindrales bacterium | reverse complement strand
TGTCAGCGGCTCACCGGAACGCTGAACTCGCGCTGGGCTTCCATCTTGCGCTGCTCCATGCGGGTGCCGAGCTCCTCGAGCTCGTCCTTGTCGAACACCTGGCGAGCCTTCTGGAACATCTCGCCCTCTTCCTCTTCCATGTGGTGCTCGACGTTCTCCTGCATCACCTTGGCCTTCGCGCCCCACGTCTCGTCATCGACCGGGAGCGATTCCAGCTCGGCCATGACGGTGTCGACGACGTGGTGCTCCTCGTAGGCCTCGAGCACGATGTCCTTCGCCTTGGGGTGCTCCTTCAGCGCCGGATAGAAGATCTCTTCCTCGATGATCTCGTGGACGGTCAACTCGCCCTTGATCGTCGAATAGAGCTCCTCGCGCGTCTTGACGCCGCGCTCTGTCGTCGACTCGAGCTCCGTCAGGAGCTTGCGCATCTTGTCGTGGTCGTCCTTGAGCAGTTTCAGGGCATCCATCGATATCTCCGCTGCTTCGGGGTTTCGGGGTCGCACCGATTCCAGCAGGGAGCGGCTTTCGGAGGACGTTCCGCCGAGGTCAGCAGTACGCCCAGAGGCATTGCAGTCGACCGTTGACCGCCGGGTACCCGCCGAGATCGCGAAGCCGAATCGGTCCATGTCGAACAGCGCCCGACGGCCCATGGCCGGCGCCGAGAGCACCTAGGATTCGGTCCATGGACTACGGACTGTGTCTCCCGAACTTCCGCGACGGCGCATCGCGCGAGGGCATGGAAGCTGGCGCCGAGACGGCGGAGCGGCTGGGCTGGTCGATCGTCTGGACGACCGATCACGTGATGGTGCCGCGGTCCGCCGCGGACGACTACGGAACCAACTTCGATGCGATCGAAGTGCTCGCGTGGATCGGTGCGCGGTTCTCCAAGATCCGGCTCGGGACGAGCGTGATCGTCGTCCCGCAACGGAACGCCGTCGTCCTCGCCAAGGAGCTGTCGACGCTCGATGCGCTGAGCGGCGGGCGACTCGTCGCCGGCGTGGGCGGCGGATGGAACGTCGAGGAGTTCGCGAATCTCGGCGTCGAGTCGCAGTTCCGCGTTCGCGGCGCGTATCTCGACGAGACGATCGATCTGTGGCGCCACCTGTGGTCAGGCTCCACCGAGCCGTTCCGCGGCCGGTTCCACCAGTTCGACGACTTCGTGTTCGCTCCCTTGCCCGCGCAGGGCGGGTCTGTGCCGATCGTCGTCGGCGGTCGCGCCGAGCCGGCGCTCCGCCGGGCGGGCGCGAAAGGCGATTGGTACCACTCCAGCGCGACGAGTGCGGCGAAGTACGCCCCGCGCGTGCCCGTGATCCGCGCCGCCGCCGAGGCCGCCGGCCGGCCGATGCCGCGACTCACGGCGAGGGCGTGGACCGAGTTCGGGCCGGCGACGAGCGACCACTATGCGGTCCGCGGCAGCGCAGAGGAGATGGCGGCCGAGATCCGGGCGTTCGCCGAGGCCGGGGTCGACCACCTGGCCGTGTGGTTCGACGCCACGGACCCGGGCGAGCTCGTCGCGCTGATGGAGCGGTTCGACCGCGAGGTGGCGCCGCGCGTCTAGGTTGGCGTGCTGTCCATCTTCGTGAAGAGCGTCAGCTGGAGGTCGGCGGGCGCGGACAGGCGGACGTTCCGGTCGCCCCATGGGGTTTCGACGGGACCCTTTCCCAGCAGGACCGCGCCGTTCATCCGGGCGCGTTCGGCGACCGCGGCCGAGTCGTCGACCTCGAGCGCCAATCGGACCTGGCCGGCTACCCGGCGACCCACCTCGACCCGGTCGATGTATTCGGCTTGCGCCTCGTCGATCAGCTCGAGCGTCGCTCGTCCGCCGTCGAGGACCACGACCTTGCCGTCGGGCGATGTCCAATCGGCGAGCTGTGGCAACCCGAGCACGTCCCGGTAGAACGCGACCGCCGCGTCATGATCGGCGGCGGTGACGGCGACGCGCGTCTCGTGGATGGGACGCGGCGTCGTCTCCCACGGATGCCCACTGGCGAGCCAGGCGTCGAACGGCGCCTCGGCGCCATCGGTCTGGACGTGCTCCAAGGCCACCATCGCGCCATCGATATCGTCGAGCCGGGCTGCCATCGCTTCGGAAAAACCGAACCCGCCATCGGCGGCCTGCTGGCGCGTGCCGGCGTACGCGATCCTCGGGATGCCGGTCATGCCCGCGACGGCCTGGCAGATCGGGCACGGGAGGCAGCTCGACACGACGATCGTTTCGGACAGGTCGAACGTGCCGAGTCGCCGGCACGCCGCACGGATCGCCTCGACCTCACCGTGCGCGGTCGGGTCGGCATCGCGGCGACAGGTGTTCACGCCGGTCGCGATGATTTCCCCTGCCCCACCGCCACCCACGACCAGCGCCGCGAACGGGAACCCACCGGCGGCGACGTTCTCGATCGCGAGGCGGACCGCAGTCCGGGCATGATCTTCGATCGACGGCATCACGCCTCCTTCCTCCAACGCGCGTACCGGCTGAAGACGTTCGGCTCGTGCGGTTCGACGAACCGGGCCAACCGGTCGCCGAGATCCTCGAGCGCGATCCGATCGGCGGCAGCGAGTCGTCTGAACGGCTCCAACTCGATCCTCGTTCGTCCACCGGCCGCGACCGCCCACCAGCGGCCCGCGACGACACCATCGACGAGGAACACCGGCAGCGTATCGCCGTTCCTCGCGATGATCCGCGCCCGGTCGGCGTCCGAGACGATCCGCGTTCGGTCGTCATGGGCGAGGACCGTGCTGTCCCACATCGGCAGGAGGCGCGGCGGCGCTGGGCTGTCCGCATCCGGGAGCGGGGCGTCGACGAGGTCGACCAGCGCCCGGCCGGTGTCCGCCCGGGATCGCCACAGGTCGCCTGCTACCTCGACCGCCTCGACGCCCGGCCGGACCGCCGCGACCGATACCCCCGCCCAGCGCGCGATGTCGGCGACCGACGCAGGCCCGAACGCCGCCAGATAGCGGCGGACGAGGTGATCCATCGCCACGGGCGCCGATGGCCCCTTGGCCGGTCCCAGCCACGCGTCCGCGTCGACAAGGAGCGGCCGTCGCCCGAACGACCACGGCACGTCGGCCGGAGCGTGGACCAGCGGCTGCGTCCGGCGAAACCACCACAGGCGCTCGTCGCCGGACCGACCCTCCAGCTCACCGAGGTGGTCACGAAGCTCTGACAGCGACCGTGGCTCGGTAGCGAACGCCGCGCCGCGCCGCCGCAGGCTCGCAAGCTGTCGCTCATCGGGCGGGTCGCGACGGTCCTGTCGCCGCGCTCCATCGAGCGCCTGCCGAGTCGCTGCCCAGAGTGCCCGGTAGTCCGCTGCCGACACGACGTGGACGGTCCCGCGCATGACCGTGCTCTTGACGAGTCGCCGCTGAGCCAACGCCCGGTCGAGCGCCGCTGCGTCAAATCCGCGCACGCGCGCCCACAGGGCGATGTAGGGCGACGCCGGCTCCTGCGCCTGCAATCCGCCGATCCTCTCGACCGCCTCGACCACGTCGACATCGGCGGTGTCGAGCAAGAGCTGACGTGCGAGTGTCGCGCGTCCGAGCCGTCGTGTGCTGAGGACCTCGACCGCGGCGGTCCGACTCACTCCCGCGGCAGCTTCCCGGAGCGGAACGTCGCGATGAGCTCCGTGTAGCCGGGGAGTCCGCGCTCGTACCCGATCGCCCAGAACCCCGCGCCAGCGAGGCCGCGGTCGTCGGCGAGGCGCAGTTTCGGGGTCAGGCTTCGCGGCGAGTCGTAGTAGACCGCATCCCACGCGATGGGTTCAGGGCTGGCACTCGCCGGGACGCCCGGGACGCTGGCCGACGGCTCCGGTGTCGCGTAAGCGGTCGGGACGGAGTAGAACTCCACGCTCTCGGTCGCGTCGTAGATCGGCGCGAAGGCGGGATCGTGGAAGACGCCGAGATTGCGCCGCGGGACCCAGGCATCACCTCGCCCGCTCGACGGCGCAAGGAACCCCGGCGCGATGACCGGCCACGTGACGCCGTACAGGGGCAGACCAAGCAGGAGCCGGTCAGAAGGCACACCGAGCGTGGCGTACAGGTCGAGCGACCAGACGAGGTCCTTCACCTCGCCATCCATCCGGTCGATCGGCGCGGATGCACCGGGCTGGGAGCCGGCCACGCGATAGTCGTAGCCCATGAGGAAGATGCGCTCGACACCCGCATCCGCCGCCGCCCTCGCCATGGCCGCCCCGACCTCGTTCGCTTGCGTCGCCACCGACACCTGCGCGTCGGGGAGGCGCTCGCGCAGTGCCTCGCGCAAACGACCGACGAACGCGCCGTACTGCGGCACCAGGTCGAAGGGCAGGGCCTCCACGTCGACGTTGATGCCATCGACCCCGGCCTCTTCGACGAGACCGACGATCTCGTCGATCCAGCGGTCCTGTGCCTTGGGCTCGTCGTAGAACTGCCGATTCTTGGCTTCGCCGAAGCTGGTGTAGACGATCTCGACGCGAGTCCCCCGATCGTGCGCGGCGCGGATCATCGCTTGGCCGACGCCGCCGCGGATCCGCTTCAGCCCTGTCTGCTCGTCCAGCGTGCCGTTGCGCTTGTGCGTGACGGAAAACAGGCCCAGGGTGGTCAGGTCGGTGGCGCCGACGTGGTCGGCGATGGTGTCGTCCATCTCCCAGTACGGGACGAAGCCGTACACCTCGTGCTTCGGGTCTGGCAGGACCGTCGGGGGCGCGGCTGACCCGGATCCAGTCGGTCCGAAAGCCGGCGAACCCGAACCCGGCGGCGCGCTGGGCGTGACCTGCCCACAAGCCGCGGCCACGACGGCGAGAGCCAACGGGAGCCAGCGCTTCATGACCAGCGCGGAAGCGGTCGGAGGAAGTCGACGATCAGGGCGGCAAGCCGATCGGGTACCTCCATGCCGATCATGTGGGCGACGTCGGGCCAGACGACCGCACGCGCGTCCGGTGCGTTGGCCTCGAGATGACGTGCGACCTGCACGACCTCCGAGACATCGAGCGCGCCCGCGACCGCCAGGACGGGACAACGCAGCTCGTCCAGGCGTACGGCTGCCGGCCGATCGAGCCGGATGACGTCGCCGACCTCGTGGCCCGGCTCGTAGCCGCCAGTGTCCATGGCCCTGACGAGATCCCGCACCGCCGCCGGGACCCGGCCCGGTGGCTGGCCGGGACCGTCGACCCAGACCTGGATATCGATATCGGCGATCGCCTGCGGGTCCGGTGGGACAGCGCTCTCGCGGCGGTCCATCTCGGCGAACAGCTCGTCTTCGAGTGGCGAGGACGCGCCGTCGAACCCGCCGAGGCCGGCGGCGACGGTGACGACCGCGGTGACGCGATCCGGTTCAGCGATCGCCGCGTCCACGGCGGTCATCCCGCCCATCGAATTGCCGACGAGCGCGGCCCGCTCGATGGCGCAGGCATCCATCACGGCCAGCAGGTCGGCGACACGAGAGAATGGCATCTCCTCGCTGCGGGTCTGGCCGGCCCCGCGCATGTCATAGCGCACGACGCGATAGCCGGCGTCGAGCAACGACGGCGAGACCGCGTCCCAACTGCGGGTGTCCGCGATACCCGCGTGGAGCAGGACGACGGGCGGGTCGGTCCGGGCGCCCTCGTCGATGACGTAGAG
>DATHTG010000068.1:0-2738 GCA_035463515.1 Candidatus Limnocylindrales bacterium | reverse complement strand
CGATCCAATCCCATCGGTTCGCCGGCCCGTCGTCCCACATCACGGTGATCGGCTCGCCCGGCGCGTACGTCTCGCGATCGGTGGTGAGGACGATGTCGTCCTCGATCGAGCGCACCCAGAACGCGTTCCGCGCGATCTCGTCGCCACCGGCCGACATCACGACGTCGTAGCCTCCCGGCGCGAGATCGGCGGTATCAACGGTGATCTCACTCCGGCCCGGTGCCGTGACGGTGACGACCGACTCCGTCGCCGACGCGCCTTCGGGCATGACGGCGATCTCGACCTCCTCGTGGCCGGGCGCGTTCGTGTATGCGTTGAGTCGCTGCCCTTCGGTCAACAGGCGACGAGTCAGCGACACCGTCGTCGGTAACGGCACTGGTGTCGTCTCGACGGTCGAGAGCACGGCTCGGTGATCCGACGTCCACGGCTCGAAGGTCAGGTCGACGTCGGGGCCACCGGGTTCCCCGACGAGCTGTGAGCTCAGCGTCGTGACGGGGCCGCCGGCGAACAGATAGTCGATCCGGTCGCCGGAGCCACCCTTCTGGAAGTCGGGGTTGTCTTTCGTGATGCCGGGCACGGCGACGGGATCCGGATGGATCTCGCGGTACGTGTCGTACAGACCGGCGTCGACGATCGCTTTCGTCGTCGGCCACTCGATCGGTACGTCGATGCCCTCGCGGGTCCCGACCGTCGCTTGCGTGTAGTCCTCGTGCGACGGCGTGTTGAAGTCACCGGTCAGGAACACGGGGACGCCTTCGGACGCGAGCCGTTCCATATCCGGGATCAGGATCTGCATCGATGCGGTCCGCACCTCGAGCTCCGATGCGATCACCTCCTCCAGGGGCATCTCGCGGAGGTAGAGCCTTGGCCCGTACTTGACGTAGTCGAGGTGCGTGTTGAAGAACGCGACGACGTAGCCCGGCTGCACCTCGATCAGCGAGTAGAGCCCATCCGCGCCTGACGGTTCATGGATCGGATACTTCGACAAGATCTGCAGCCCGACGTTGTAGTAGGGGTATCCGGTCGCGCGGGCGATGGCCGGCAGCCGATTGTACGACTCGAGCACTCCGACGATGTCGGCATCGATCTCACGGATCACCGCGTCCGTCGTCTCGTCGCCGCCGTACTCGACGTTGTACACGAGTACATCGAGCTCCATCGGTTCGACGCGGTCCGGCGGGGCGCCGGTCGGCTCACGGGTCGGTTGAGGTTCGTGCTCTCCCCGCGTGGCGGTGCATGCCGAGACCGTGGTCGCGAGGAGCATCAGCGTCGCGATCAGGATCCGACGGCTTCGACCGCGCGAACCAATCATCGATCCGAAGTGTATGGGCCTCCCCGCCGCGGGCGGTAATCCGGGTCTGATGCGCACGAGGAACGTGAATCGTCTTACACGAACCGTCGACCCATGAGACGCTCCTATGGCGCGATGCCGGTCCTATAGAGGGGGCGCCATGTCTGAGCAGCAGGCAGACGTCGAACGTAACAAGGCGGTGGTTCGGCGGTTCATCGAGGAGGTCCAGAACCAGAAGGATTGGGCGGCCTACGACGAGCTCAACGCCCCTGACTTCATGAACCTCAGCGCACCGCCAGGCGTCCCGGCAGACCGCGAGGGCGGCAAGATGTTCCTCACCGCTTTCGCGAACGCGTTCCCTGATTCCCAGATCGCCATCGATGACATGATCGCCGAAGGCGACCGTGTCGTCACGAAGAAGACGATGACGGGTACGCATACCGGTGAGTTCAACGGGATCCCACCGACGGGCAAACGCGTCGCGATCCAGTACGTCGACATCCTGCGCCTCCGAGATGGCCAAATCGTCGAGCACTGGCTGAGCATGGATCGGCTGAGCTTCATGCAACAGCTAGGCGTGATCGCGGAGTAGCACCGTTCTGCGCTATCTGAGCGGTCGCGAATTTCGTCGTGGGCGCGATCGCCACGGGATCCGACAGCACCGTGCAGCTTCCGGCGGGCCCGGGTCTTGGGATTGGCCTCGACGACGCCGCAGTCGAGCTCGCGACTATCAGAAGCGTCTTCCTCGAGCAGTGAGTCGTCGCCAGGCGGCCGAAGCCGCTCGAGGAGCGGAACCCGATCAGTCGTTCCCGACCCGTCGGAAGGTCCGACGCCGGCCGTGGGGCCGCTCCCCGCTCGCTGATGACGTCAGGCGTCCGACCACCCAGCCGTAGACGACGTGCGCGAGCACCATGGCGACGGTCGGCCGGTTCGCACGGCCTTGTCCAGCAGGTCTCAGATGCATCGCCGGGAGCCACCCGAGGTAGCTCGCGCCGTACACGGCGAGTCCGTAGGCGACGCCGGAGACGCCTCCCGCGAGGCGGGCAGGCACGATCGATCCGTACGCCGCACCCACCCCCGCGCCGTAGGCGACGTGGGCCGCGATGGACACGGCGTCCGACGCTCCCTCGTCGAGCTCGATCCCGACGCGCCGGGAGCTCCTCTCCGTGATCTCCTCCGGTGGCTGGCGCCGCAGCATTCCGAGCCGCTTCGCGACGAGCATCCAGAGCGACATCGGAACGACGGCCACGACTCCCGCGACGGCGGCTCTGGCGGAACGCTCCACGAGCGGGTCACGCATCCATGTGGATCGGAACGCCCGTAGCGGCGGGGGGTCGATGATCGGCGCACTCGTCCCGACGCGGACTTGCACGCTCGGGCGGTCTCGAGGGTTCATACACCGACATGACCGAACCGATCGTCGTCTCGGACGGGGCGCTCGACGAGC
>DATHTG010000067.1:0-11886 GCA_035463515.1 Candidatus Limnocylindrales bacterium | reverse complement strand
AGGACCACGAGGATGCCCAGGTTGTAGACGATGTCGGCGAGCGAGCGACCGGTCAGTACCGCGGATCGAGCCATCGGCAGCGAGCGGAAGCGGTCGATGATGCCCTTGCCGATGTCGTCCGCGATGCCGATCGCCGTGATGCCACAAGCGAACACGATGTTCTGCGCGAAGATCCCTGGCATCAGGAAGTCCGTGTAGCTGCCGCCACCCGGGATGGGGATCGCGCCACCGAACACGTACGCGAACAGCAGCACGAACATGATCGACTGCAGGACCGCGAAGATCGCCAGCTCGGGGATACGCGGAACGCGCTTGAGGTTCCGCCACATGATCACGAGGCTGTCGCGGACCGCCGAGGTGATGCTCCCCGTCGCGGCTGCCGGGCGCGTCACGGTGGTCGCGGTCATGCTGCTGTCTCCTCGCGCGTCTCCTCGGCGACGTGACCGGTCAGGCTGAGGAACACATCGTCCAGGGTCGGCCGCCGGAGGCCGATGTCATCGATCGCGATGCCGGCCTCGTCGAACTCGCGGATCACGTTCGCCAACCGTTTGGCCCCGCCGTCAGACGGGACGGTCACCCGCCGTGTGTGCTCGTCGACCGTGGCCTGACCGACGCCGATGTCGCCGAGGATCCGTCGTGCGTCGTCGATCCGAGTCCGGTCGTGCACGACGACCTCGATCCGCTCGCCGCCGACCTGCGCCTTGAGTTCGTCGGCGGTGCCTCTCGCGATGATACGGCCGTGGTCGACGACCGCGATCGTGTCGGCTAGTTCGTCGGCCTCCTCGAGGTATTGGGTGGTCAGGAGCAGCGTGGTGCCTTCCCTGACGAGCGAGCGGATCACGTCCCACATCCCGAGGCGACTCCTCGGATCGAGCCCGGTCGTGGGCTCATCGAGGAAGAGCAACCGCGGCCGGCCGATCAGCGCGCTCGCAAGGTCGAGCCGTCGCCGCATGCCGCCGGAATAGGTCTTGACGACGCGATCGGCGGCGTCCTGGAGGTCGAACTGGGCGAGCAGCTCCGATGCGCGGTCCTTCGCCACCCGGCTCGACAGCTGATACAGCCGGCCGAACATCCAGAGGTTCTCACGACCTGTCAGGTTCTCATCGACGGCGGCGTACTGGCCGGACAGCCCGATGAGCGTCCGGAGCTCCTGCGCCTGGCGCACGACGTCGAGACCCGCGACGGTCGCTCGGCCGGCATCCGGCTTGAGGAGGGTCGCCAGGATCCGGACCGTCGTCGTCTTGCCGGCACCGTTCGGCCCGAGCAGCCCGAGGACCGTGCCCTCGGCGACGGCCAGATCGAGACCGTCCAGCGCGCGCACCTCGTGCTTGCGCGTCTTGTAGATCTTGACCAGGCCCTCGGCGGTGATGACGTCCATGCGGCGGCGAACCTCGGGGAACTCAGGTGACGGGGAAGGGAGTATACGGGCGCCGACATCACCGGCACGTTTCCGGCAACAGCCCGCCGCCGCGGCCATCGCGCCCGGTACGCTCGGGTTTCGATGATGTCCCGACTCCGCGCCTGGTTCGATCGCTGGGGCGCGATCCTGCCGCTGCTTGTCGCCGAGTTCGTGGTGTGGCTCGGTTTCGGCGGGCTGCTCCCCGTCCTGCCGATCTACTTCGCCGATCAGGGCGTCGACCTCGGCACGCTCGGCCTGGTGATCGCGGCGTGGCCTGCGGCTCGACTCGTCAGCGAGCCGATATTCGGCTGGTTGGCCGACCGGACGGCCCGGGTCCCGTTGATGGTCATCGGGCTCGTGGCGACCGGTATCTTCGGGGCGTTACCGCTCGTCTGGACCGGGCCACTGGCCTTCTTCCTGCTCCGAGCCGGAGCCGGCCTCGGTGCCGCCGTCTACGACCCGGCGGCCCGCGGCTTCCTGACCGAGGCGACCCCTCCGGACCGGCGTGGCGAAGCGTTCGGGCTGTACGGCGCCGCTCAGATGGGCGGGCTGTTGCTCGGGCCATCGATCGGGGCGTTCGGAGCGGAGCACTTCGGCGGCATCGCCTTCGTGTTCGTGTTCAGTGCGATCGCCGCGATCGTGGCGGGTGCTGCCATCGCCCTCCGTGTCCGCGAGGAAGGTCCAGCTCGAAAGGCCTCGGCGGCACCCTGGTCGGACCGCATGACGCTGCCGCCCGATTCGCCGTACGTCGAGGGACGAGCCGCCGCGGCGCTCGCGGCTGACGCCCGCGCGAGTGCTGCTGGAGATGCGAGCGAGGCCTCGAGCGGCGTCTCGAGCGGGCGGACGATGCGCCTCCTCAATCGTGGCCTCGTCGCCGCGATCATCCTCAACGCCGGCGGCTTTTATGGCGGCGGCACCTACGAGGTGATCTGGAGTCTCTTCCTCAAGGGACTCGGCGCGGACCTCGCGCTCATCGGGCTGACCTTCGCGATGTTCGGGCTGCCGGTGCTCGTCCTGTCCCCGTTCGCGGGCAGGCTCGTGGATCGGCGCGGATCGTTGGCATTCATCGTGCTCGGCATGGTCCTGCCGGCCATCACAGGGATCCTGTACACGCTGATGCGAGATCCGGGATTCGCCGTCCCGCTCATCCTGATCGAGGCCACCGGGTTCGCCTTCCTGAACCCGGCGCTCTACGCCGTCGTGGCAGCGAGCTCGCCGCCCGGGCGCTCATCCACCGCGCAGGGCATCTTCGGGGCGGCCGGTACGCTCGGGTTCATCGTCGCGTCCGTGACGACCGGCTTCCTCGCGGAGCGCAGCATCCTGCTGCCGTTCTACTCGTTCAGCGTGGTGATGGTCGTGACGCTCGTGGCCGCGCTGTTCGTCGGTGGCAGCCGGCTGCACGGCCGGGCGTCCGAAACACCGGCCCACGTGCCCGCGACGGCGAGCTGATGCGCGTCACGGTCCTCGGCGGCGCGGCCTGGAACCGGATGATCCACGTCGACCGACTGCCCGACGGGCGAGGCGCGACGATCCACTCCCTGTGGCACCACGACGCCATCGGCGGTGCTGGGGCGGGCAAGGCGATGAACCTGGCGCGTCTCGGCGCCGAGGTGACGCTCTTCGCCGGGATCGGCGAGGACGACGCGGGAAGGCGTATCCGTGACGGGCTCAGACGCGCAGGCGTCGATGTCCGGGCGACGCTCGATGCGACCGGCACGGCGCAGCACGTGAACCTGATGGACCCGGCAGGTGGCCGCGTGTCGATCATGCTCGCCAACGGTTCGCCTGACCTCGCGTTCGACGAGGACGCGCTGGCGGGATCGATGACGGGCGCCGATGTCGTCGTCGTCGACCTCGCACCGTGGACGCCGCGGGCTCTGGCGATCGCGAGCGCCTCGGGACAGCCGGTCTGGACCGACCTCCACGATCACGAAGGGACGTCGACCTGGCACGCGCCGTTCATCGAGGCCGCCGAGGTCGTGTTCGTCAGCCACGACCGGCTGCCCGAGCCTCGCGGGTTCCTGATGTCGCTCGTCGAACGTGGCAAGCGGTTCGCCGTCTGCACGATGGGCCCCGACGGCGCGGTCGCCGTCGACGCCGACAGACGCTGGTACGACGTGCCTGCGCTGCCTGGGGTCACCGTCGTCGACTCGAACGGCGCGGGCGACGCGTTCTTCGCCGGGACCCTCTTCGGCATCCTCGAAGGCGTGTCGCTCGAGACTGCCCTCGTCTACGGTTCGCGGGCGGCGGCGCTCTCCGTCACCTCGACCGAACTCGCATCCGAGGAGCTCACACCGGAGCGCGCGCGGTCCGAGGTCATTTGACCGATCACGAGCCCCTCCCTATCATTGGCGGTCGCGGGGTGGAGCAGCGGCAGCTCGTCGGGCTCATAACCCGAAGGTCAAGGGTTCGAATCCCTTCCCCGCAACCAATACGCCTTCACCGTGAACCCCGGGTCCCGACCAACCCGGGGTTCAACCTTTTCCGGGGCAGCGGACACCCTATTCGGCGAGGCGCTGCCATGTGGGATCACTGGTGGATCCCCAAGGCGCCGGGCGAGTCGTCCCATCGCCGACGTCGATGATCACTTGCGGCTGCGGTTCGCCGCCTGGGCCGGCCGGCGTGACGAGCAGGCTGCTGTCGTCGGGTGACCATTCGAACGTCGCACAACACTCCGCATTCAGCGTTCCAGGGACCAGGATCTCGCGCCCGGGTGAGCTTCCGTCGACCGGGGCGACGGCGAGCCGGACATCCTGGAAGCTGTCCGTGTACCCGCGGACGATCGCGAGGTACCGGCCACCGTTCGACCACTCGGACCCGGCGTTCCAGACGGCAGCAGCCGGTCTGGGTAGTTCGCGGTCTCCCGACCCATCTGCCGCGATCACATGGGTTTGCGCATTGATGCGGGCGCTGCTGCCGCCCCAGCGCCAATAGGCGATATGAGAGCCATCCGGCGCCCACGTCGCCCCTGCGACGCTGTAGCCATCGGACGGCTGCACGACCGTCCTGACCGCGCCAGTCGAAACGTCGACGGCGTAGATCCCGCTGGAACCGTCGCCGACCCCGACGAAGACGATCTCGCGTCCGTCCGGCGGACGGAACGACGGCTCGTGTGCCGGGACCCCGACGTTCAGACGACGGATCCCGGTCCCGTCAGCGTTCGCGATCGAGATGCCGGGATTCGCCCCGTCAAGCGACGCGATGACGACGGATCGGCCGTCCGGAGAGAACTGATACTGCTCCCACGGTTCGCCGCCCAGAGAAGGGGTGAGGGACACGGGTTCTGTCGTGATCTCGACAGACGCCGCGGCGCTCATGTCGGTCACGAACAATCGACTGCGACCATCCGCTGCGCGCCTGAATACCAGTCGCGTACCGTCGCGTGAGAACCGCGGTTCGAGATCGTTGTCGGGTGTCGCGATGACGGCGGTCGTCTCGCCCGTCTTCACGTCGACGACATAGATGTCGCCACCCGAGTCATAGGCGATCAACCCATTGCGTGCCACACCGAATGCCGGCGGGAGCTTTGGTTGTTGCGAGCCGACATAGACGGCCAGTGCCGTCGCCAGCAGGATCGCGATGAGAGCCAGAACGCCGAGCTGGCGCATCGGGAGCCGGGTCGCCGGGACCCGTGTCGTGACGACTTCCATCGGGAACCACCTTCCAGGGAAGATCCAAGCCGGTCGCTGTGACGTGCGTGCGACCAGCTGGACGAGGTCATCTCGGTAGACGGGCGTCCCGGTCAGGTACAGGTCGCCGAGCAGCGCCGGCAGATCCTGTTCGAGCCGTCGAGGCGACGTCATGTCAGCCCTCCTGCGACGGTGGCCGCGGACGGTTCGGGCTCGGCGGTCACGGCGATCCGCATCGCGGCGAGCGCGTAGTGCAGGCGGGACTTGGCAGTCCCGTGTGGGATCCCCAGCGACGCCGCCACCTCGGACAGCGGCATACCCAGCAAGTAATGCAATGCGACGACCGCGCGATGACCGGGCGCCAGCCCGCCGAGGGCGGCCTCCAGCATCTCGCGGTCTGCGAGGCCGCCTGCGAAGTCGTGGGCGGACGGAGCGTCGATCGGTGTCAGCTCGACCTCGATGACCCGGCGCTTGCGGCGCCGCACGAGGTCGAGACAGGCGTTGGCCAGCAAGCGCTGGAGCCACGCATCGAACCGGTCGGGATCGCGCAGACCCGGCAGGTCTCGCCAGGCGCGGATCATGGCCTCCTGGACGGCGTCGCGCGCGAGCTCCGCGTCCCGGAGGATCAGTCGAGCCGCCGCGTCCAGCCGCGCAAGGCGCAAGTCGAGAAGCTCGGCGAAGGCCTCATGATCGCCTCGCCTCGCCCGCTCGACGAGTCCTCGCTGGTCCACGGTCGCCTCGGGTGCGGCATGACCTGAGTGGTCGTGCTCGACAGCGTATGGCGTCCATGTCGGCGGAAAGGTTCAATGCCTCGGCGGCGACCTACCATCCGCTTCGATGCCCACGTTCGACCGGCTCGTCCCGCCCCTGCTTCGGGACGTGCCGGACTTCCGGCGCGTGTGGATCGGCCAGACCATCTCGGTCTTCGGTGATGAGGTCGACCGGATCGCGTTGCCGCTCGTGGCGGTGCTGATCCTCGGCGCCGATGCCGCGGAGATGGGCTCGCTCACTGCCGCCGGGCTCTTGCCGCACCTGTTGCTGTCACTCGTGGCAGGCGTCTGGCTCGATCGCGTCCGAAGCCGACGTCGGCTCATGATCTGGGCGGATGTCGGTCGGGCGCTGTTGATCGCCAGCGTCCCGATCGCCTTCGTCACGAACACGCTGTCGATGGCGCAGCTGTACATCGTCGGCTTCCTCGTCGGCACGTTGACCGTCCTCTTCGACGTGTCCTGGAACACCGTCTTCGTGGCGGTCGTGAACCGGGACCGATTCGTCGAGGCGATGGCGCTGCTCAACGGCAGCCGGTCACTGGCGTATGTCGGCGGGCCGTCGCTCGGCGGCATCCTCGTCCAGGTCCTTGGGGCGCCGCTGGCACTCCTCGCCGACGCCGCGTCGTTCCTCGGCTCGGCCGCCTACTTGGGTCGCGTCCGGGCCGACGAGCCTCCGGTCGAGATCGAGGACGACGGTCTTCGGGAGCGGTTCCGGGCGGGGCTCGCCTTCGTCCTCGGCGATCCGATCGTCAGGCCGGTGCTGCTGTCGGTCGCGACCGTCAACCTCTTCACGTTCGCCAACGCGGCGCTGGTGATCCTCTACGCCACGAGGTCGCTGGGCGTCAGTGCCGGAGTGCTCGGGCTCGCGTTCGGCGCGGGTGCCGTTGGCGGAGTCTTGGGGGCGCTGATCGCGACCCGTGTCGGTCGCCGCCTCGGGCTCGGGCCGGCGTACGCCGTGGGCCTGGTGATCTACCCGCTGCCGCTGTTGCTCATCCCAGCGGCGGACGGATCGATGCCGTTCGCGCTGATCATCGCGCTGCTGTTCGGATCGGAGTTCGGTGCCGGGCTCGGCGTGATGATCCTCGACATCAACGTCGGAGCCGTCCTGTCGGCTCGCTACCCGGATCGACTGCGGTC
Organism: Candidatus Limnocylindrales bacterium; assembly: GCA_035463515.1. Classification (GTDB taxonomy): domain Bacteria; phylum Chloroflexota; class Limnocylindria; order Limnocylindrales; family CSP1-4; genus SPCO01. The sequence goes on along the minus strand of DATHTG010000067.1, from coordinate 4,951 downwards.
GCGCGCGACGGGTGCCTTCCGGTTCATCAACTACGGCGTTCGGCCGATCGGTGCGCTGCTGGGTGGTGCGCTGGGCGCGACGATCGGAGTCCGCGAAACGCTGTTCGCGTCGGCGATCGCGGCCACGTTCGGCGTGCTGTTCCTCGCGGGGTCGCGCGTCCTCCGCCTCCGCGACCTCCCGGAGGTCGCCGTCTGAACTCAGTCCCAGCGGAAGGTTCGGAGGGTAAGGAGCGCCGCCGCCACGCCCCAAGCGGCCACGATCACCAGGTCGCCGGGATACCCGGCGCCGCCCGAGAGTGCGGACCGGAACGCTTCGGCGAGCGCCCCGACCGGTGAGGCCAGGGCGACGGTCTGCAGCACGCTGGGGAGCTCTCCGATCGGCAGGAGGACCCCACCGAGCGGGAGCGCGCCAAGGAACAGCACATTCGCGACGACCAGCGTGGCTTCCGCGCGGAGCGTCCCCGCGATGAGCAGCCCGAGGCTGGCGAACGTGGCACTTCCGACGATCACCGCGGCGACGACGCCGACCGGCGACGCTGCCAGACCGGGACGCCAGCCGATGACGAGCGCGAGGGCGAGCAGCGCGACGACCTGGACCGCGGCGATGATCGCGACGACGGCGAACTTCGCGCCGATCAGCCCATCGCGCCCGAGTGGCGACCCGCCGAGTCGTTTCAAGACGCCGTAGCCCCGCTCGAACCCGGTCGCGATGCCGAGGTTGACGAGGCCGCTTGCGACGAGCGCCAGCGCCAGGACGCCCGGGACCAGCGATTCGAGGCTGCGGCCACCGGCCAGCCCGAGCGTGCCGAACAGTGCGAGCGCGGCGACCGGCAGCCCGATCATCGCGAGGAGGTTCTCCCCGCGTCGTAGCGTCAGCCGTGCTTCGACCGCGGCCTGTGCCAAGACCGCCCGCCCGAACGGTGCCGCCCGGCTCACGCGTCCAGCCGGGGTTCGTCGTCGTGGCCGACGAGTCCAAGGTAGGCCTCCTCCAGTGAGCCCCCCGTGGCTCGTGACCACGTCATGAGTCGACCGGCTTCTTCGCACCATGCCGCGAGGGTCCTGAGGAGGGCCGGCGTCGGCGGGGCGTCGACCACCTCGTATGCGGACTCGCCCGATGCGGCCACCGAAGCGCCGAGCGCTCGCCGGAGACCATCGAGGTCCTCCATGCCCAGCGGCCGATCGAGCCCGAACCGGAGGCGTGGTCGCAGCCCTGCGGCAAGCTCGGATGCCGTACCGCTCGCCACGATGCGTCCCGCGAGGAGGATGCAGATGCGATCCGCGACGCGTTCCACGTCGGCCAGTTCGTGGCTCGTCAGCAGGATCGCGCGCCCCTCGCGTCGCGCATCGGCGATCCGCTCCCGGACCGCAGCCCGAGCGACCGGATCCATGCCCGCGGTCGGCTCGTCCAGCAGCAGGACCTCCGGCCGCCCGATGAGCGCCACCGCGAACGCGAGGCGCTGCCGTTCCCCGCCGGAGAGCCGCCGGTACGGCGTCGCAGCCACCTCGGTCAAACCGAGCTCGTCGACGAGCCGGTCCGGATCCAGCGGGTCCTCATGGAAGGCGGCGTACTGCCGGACGGTCTCGCGGGGTCGCGCTCGCATGTCGAAGCCGCCGGTCTGCAGCATCAGCCCGACACGAGCTCGCTCGCCGCGGTCGGCACGCCACGGATCGGCGCCCAGCACCCGGATCGTGCCGCCGTCCGCGCGCCGATAGCCTTCGATGATCTCGACCGTCGTCGTCTTGCCGGCGCCGTTCGGACCGAGCAGCGCGACGACCTCGCCCCGGTGGACGTCGAGCGACACGCCGTCCAACACCGTCCGCTTGCCGTACCGCTTCGTCAGCTCGACGACGACGACGGCCGGCTCGGCCGGCGTGGTGAGGCCGGTGCTCGCCACCTCAGCGGATCTTGTCGTAGTGACGTTGGAATTCCTCGTCGGTCATCGGGCCGCCGATCTGCCTCGCGCGGATCACCCCGGTCCGGTCGATGAACCATGTGAACGGCCGCGCCACGACCCGATACGTTCGCTTGATGGATTCGTCGGGATCGACGACGGTCGGCCACGTCGCCTTGTACTCGGCCACGAACCGTCGAGCCGGCTCGGGTGGGTCGTCGGTGAGGACACCGACGATCGCGAGCCCGTCCGCCGCGCGGGCGTCGAGCTCGCGGATGAACTGCGGGAACTCGTCGCGGCAGGGGATGCACGATGGACCCCAGAAGTTGACGACGACGGGCCGGCCGCGGAGCGATGCGAGGTCGAAGGGGACGCCGTCGAGCGTCGTGCCCGTGATGTCGGGTGCGGGATGGTCGATCGTCGCCCGCTCGTCGACCGACTGATCGGCGCGGCCACTGTTGGCGAACATCCAGACACCGACGGTCGTCAGGACCGCGATGGCAAGAGCGACGAGGATCGGACGGCGCGGCGTGATGTGTGGCCTTCGGCGGGACCGCTACTGGAGCGTGGCGGACCCGGTCATGTTCGGGTGGATCGTGCAGATGTACTGATACGTGCCGGCGGGCAGCGGCGGGACCTTGTACACGGTGTCGGCGACACCGGTCACGACCTCGCCCTTGAACGCCTCGGCGCCGGAGCTGTCCGTGAATGCGACGTCGTGCGGGATGCCCGCGTCGTCGTTGAAGAAGTGCAGATCGAATGGCTGATCCGCGGGAGCTGTCAGCGACGTCTCGACGAAGGCGATGTCCTTGGCGTGGAGCTCCAGTCCGCCGCCTCCGCCGGCGCCTGGGGACGCGCCCGGTTCTCCGGAGGCCGGCGGCTCCCCACCGCCACCGCCCTCGGGTGGTGGCGCTCCGGAGGCGCCAGGCGACGCCTCGCTCCCCGCGGCCCTTGGCGGGATCCAGCCGACCTGGACCACGAACGCCGCGACCAGCAGGATCGCCAGCCCGGACAGCATGAGCTTGGGCGTCTTCGGGTCGCCGATGGTCTCGAGATGGCCGGTCGTATCGGCCTCGACGGTCTTGACGTACTCCTGCCGCGCCGCGGTCATCCAGCCGACGAGCGTCACGATCAGCCCGATGACACCGACCGCGAGCAGCCACTCCCCGAAGACGAGGCCGAGGAACAGCATGCCCATGCCGACCGCCGCCAGGAACGGCAGGAACGATGGACCCGGCATGTGCACACCGGGCGGCGGGCCGTCATGGACCACGGCGGGCAGTGGCGGTGCTGTCGCGCCGAGGTCGTGGTCATAGATGCGGACAGCCTCGACGAGCCAGTAGAGCAGGGTGAGTGAGAGGACGATCGCGCCGATGACGAGCAGCGGCCCAGGGAAGACGAGTCCGAGGAACAACGCGAACGCACCGAGCGCGGCGAGCGGCGGGGCCCACGACGGTCCCGGCATGTGGACGCCCACCGGCGCGACCGGCTCCACCGGGAGCTTGCCGCGTCGCGCCTTCGGCGCGCGCCAGATCTTCCAGAAGAGCACGATGATCACGACGACGGTCAGCGCGAACACCAGGACGGGCAGCATCGCGATGACGGAGCCCCAATCGGGGATGACGAACTTGCTCGTCAGCTCCAGGATGCCGTTCCAGAGGTCCTCGAACATGCGCGAGGGGTCAGTCGTTCGGGGAGCCGGCGATCAGGACGTACGCCATGATGCTGACGGCCACGCCGAGCAGGAGCAGCATCGTCACGCCGGCGATGTCCGCGTCGGTGCCCGCGAGGTACTGGACCAGCCAGTAGACGACCCCGGTCGCCGAAAAGATCAACCCGACGGCGATCGCGTTGCGAGGGTGCCGAAGCGGATGCATCGCTACGCCACCGGTGCCTTGCCGGGGAGCAGGTACAGAAGCGAGAAGAGCAGGATCCAGACCACGTCGACGAAGTGCCAGAACAGCGACACCGCCTCGACGGCGTCATGGTGCCGCGATGAGAACTGGCCGGCGAGGCCTCGATAGAGCACGACGAACAGCATGATCGCGCCGCCGAACACGTGCGCCCCGTGGAAACCGGTGAGCGTGAAGTAGGTCGTCCCGAACGGCCCGGCCGACAGCGTGATGCCCTCGGAGTAGAGGAGCATGTAGTCGATCGCCTGCATGACCAGGAAGATGACGCCGATCAGGAAGGTCATCGCGATGTTCCGGATGAAGGCCGTCCGATCGTCGCGCCGGATCGCCCACACCGCGAGCTGGCAGGTGAACGAGGACAGGATCAGCAGGACGGTGGCCGGTCCGACCAGCGGCAGGATCTCGAGGTGGAATGGCTCCGCCGTCTCCGCGTTGATCGGAGGCCACTGGGGGGCGTTCGCGCGGACGTTGAAGTACGCGGCGAACAGCCCGGCGAAGAACATCACCTCGGAGGTGATGAACAGCAGCATCCCGAGGACGACGTTGCTGATGCCGCCTCGTTCGTCGTGTGCCAGCCCGGCGACCGGGCTGTGCTCCTGGGTGGTCAGGGCGTGACTGTCGCCGGCCATCGGTTCAGTGACTCGTCGAGGCCGACTGCGGCAGCGGCGTCTGTGCCGCTGGTGCGGCGTGGCCGTGGCGCTGGTCGAAGAGCGGGCGCTCGGAGCGGATCTCCGGCAGGTGATCGAAGTTGTATGGCGGCGGGGGTGAGCTCGTCGCCCATTCGAGCGTGTTGCCTTCCCAGGGATCGTCGCCGGCGGGCGTGCCGCTCCGAAGCGACACGAAGATGTTCCACAACAGCGGGATCATGCTCGCCGCGATCGTGAAGCCACCGATCGTGGCCACCAGGTTGAGGTCGTTCCAGCCGGCGTTCGAGGCATAGTCGGCGATGCGCCGCGGCATGCCGGCCAGACCGAGCTGGTGCATCGGGAAGAACGTCATGTTGAACCCGACGAACATGAGCACGAACTGGGCTTTGCCGAGGCCCTCGCTCAGCATCCGTCCGGTCATCTTCGGGAACCAGTAGTAGAGCCCGGCCATCACGCCGAAGACCGATCCGCCGAACAGCACGTAATGGAGGTGGGCCAC
>DATHTG010000066.1:0-1594 GCA_035463515.1 Candidatus Limnocylindrales bacterium | reverse complement strand
CGCGAACGGGATGAGCCCGGCCACGATCCACAGGATTCCCGTGGCGGTGACGAACTTCGACAGCCAGATCCCGGATCGCGAGACCGGCTTCGATGCCGTCCAGGCGAGCGTCCCGCTGTCCCGCTCCGCCACGATGAGGCTCATCACGGCGAAGATCGCGGCGATGGCGAAGATCTGGCTCGCCACGGCGCCGACGAGATTGAGCATCGGGTCGACGATCGGGTTCTCCACGCCCGCGGAGCCGTCCGTCGGCGCGATGGTGGCCTGGAGCCACGTGTTGAGGGCGGTCAGCATCATGAAGAACGCGCTGACCAGGAAGACGACCCAGGTTCGGCGGCCGCGCCGCCACTCGGTGAGCTCCTTGCGGACGAGCCCGCCGAAGCCCGGCAGGGAGCCGAGGCCGGCGGAATGGACGACGGACGCGGTGGTCCGGGCAGAGGTCGAGGCGGTCATGCTGCACGCTCCTTCGTGTCGACGAGGCGCATGAAGACGTCCTCCAGGCCCTCGCGGACGAGACTGTTGTCGATGACGGTGAGATCGGTGTCGGCTGCGAGGCGCGTGACGCCTCGCTGGACGGCGGCGCTCGCATCGGCGTCGATGCGGAGCCGGTAGCTGCGCGAGTCCGCGTCGCGATCGGTCGGCTCGACCGACAGGACGCCGGGGATCGCAGCCAGCGCCACGGCGGTGTCGTCGGTGGCGAAGCCCAGGATCACGCGCATCCGGTCGCGGGTGAAGCTCGACAGCAGCTCGGCAGTGGGCTGGGCCCGAACGAGCCGGCCGTGGTCGAGGATGGCGACGTGGTCGCTCACGCGCTGCACGTCGTCGAGGATGTGGGTCGAGTAGAAGACGGTGACCTCGCCCTTCAGCGCGGTCATGAGCTCGAGGACCTCGCGCCGGCCGATCGGGTCGAGCGCGCTGACCGGCTCGTCCAACAGGACGACCTTCGGACGCGCGACGATCGCCTGGGCGATGCCCAGTCGCTGCCGCATGCCGCCGGAATAGGTCTTCGAGGGCCGATCGGCCGCATCGGCGATGCCGACGAGGTCGAGGACCTCCTGGACGCGCGCCGCGTTCGGGCGGGCATCGGCCGGATACAGGGAGCCGACGTACTCGACCACCTCGCGGCCGGTCATCCAGCCGTAGAAGCGAGGCTCCTGGCCGAGGAAGCCGACCGCCTGCCGGTACGAGGCACCGGCCGAGATCGGGATGCCCGCGACGGCCGCGGTGCCGCTCGTCGGGCGCGTGAGGCCGGCGAGCATCTTCAGGGCGGTCGTCTTGCCGGCCCCGTTCGGTCCCAGGAAGCCGAAGATGCTCCCCTCCGGGACCTCCAGCGTCAGGTCGCTGAGCGCCTTGACGCCGGGAAAGTGCTTGGTCAGTCCGGCCGTTTCGATGGCCGCCTGGCTGGTCATGAGGTGTTCCTCCGAGTGGTGCGAACGTCCGTGTTCGCCTGGCTTGAAGCGTCGCCCCGCGGGGGCTCCCTGTCGTCCATCGGCGGTCGCGATCCACGGCGCGCTTCTTGACGCGCCCGGCTACGTCACGACCGATACCGTGGTATCGGTACGGGATCATTCCTTCGACGAGAACGAAGGCGATC
>DATHTG010000065.1:0-2495 GCA_035463515.1 Candidatus Limnocylindrales bacterium | reverse complement strand
CCGACGAGCCGTTCGTTCGCGTCGCCGTCTCGTTCGACAACGACTCGACCGACCACCGGGTCCGGTTCCACGTCCCCCTGCCCCGCCCGGTGACCCGCTCGTTCGCTGAGGGCCAGTTCGCCGTCGTCGAACGCGGCCTCGAGCTCGAGGGTGGTCACGGCGAGGTGCCGTTGCCAACGTTCCCCGCCCTCGGCTTCCTGAGCGTCGACGGCTGCAGTGTCCTGCTCGACCAGGTCACCGAGTACGAGGTGGTCGATGGCCGCGAGATCGCCCTCACGGTGCTGCGCTCGTTCGGCCTGATCAGCCGCAACGCGAACCCATACCGCGAGGACCCGGCCGGTCCGGAGATCGCCATCCCGGCTGCGCAGCTGCTCGGGGGACGCACCCTGCGATTCGCGCTGATGCCACACGCGGGAGACTGGGTGACGGCCGGGACGCTCGTGGCTGCCGAGCATTATCGGCACCCGTTCGTCGTCGTCCGCGGGACCCGACCGGCGGCGGAGGATGGGACAGCGGTCCCGGGGTTGCGGATCGACGGCCAGGGCGTCGTGCTGAGCGCGCTCCGGCGGCGGGGCGACTGGCTCGAGCTCCGGGTCGTGAACGAGGCCGCGCACCGGCGGACCGCCACGATCCATATGCCGCTCGAGGCCGTCCGCGACGCCGACCTGCTCGGGCGTTCGGGCGGCTCGTCGGAGGTTCGCCAGGACGCTGTGACGATCGACCTCGGGCCGTGGGAGATCAAGACGATCCAGGTGCGTCCGGCCATCACGGCAGGAGCCGCGGACCGGACCGTGACTCGCCCCCTGTCACGTGCCTGAAACGTTGACAGAACGAACGGGCGAACCCTAGGCTCATCCCCACTTTCGACCGTGCCGCACCGTGTTCGGGTGGACGGCGGGAGGCACCGGTCGCGACCAGATCCGGTCGGCGCCTACGGACGGACACCGGGGCTCGGTTCGGCAGGTCGATGACCGGCGGAGGAGACCGCGAACGGGCGCGCCTTTGCGCCGTCGATCGCGAATCACGAAACGCCCGAGGAGATAGGGCGTGACTCGTTGGTGTTAGGAGGAAGGTCGATGACCAGATCCCTGCGATTCCCCGCTCTGCTGCTCGCAGCCGCGTTCGTCGCGACTGCGTGCGGTGGCGGTGGAGGTGGGAGCTCCCCGGCAGCATCGGAACCCGGTGCAAGTGCGAGTGCGAGTGGCGGTGCCAGTGGTGGCCCCGCGACGAGCGGTGAGGCCGGCACGATCAACGTTCTGTCGCTGTGGGGCGGCAGTGAGGAAGAGGCGTTCAAGAAGGTCCTCGAGGACTTCACGGCCAAGACCGGCTGGGGCGTCAACTACGAGGCCGACCGCCAGACGTATTCCACGACGCTGCAGTCGCGGATCACGGGCGGCAACCCGCCCGATATCGCGATCATCCCGGGCATCGGCTTCCTGCGCCGCTTCGCCAAGGATGGCTCGCTCAAGAAGATCGCCGACCTTGGTGTCGACACCGCCGGTCTGACGTCCAACTACCCCGAGGGCTTCCTCGCGGCGGGCACCGTCGACGGCGAGCTGTACGCGCTGCCGGCCAAGTACAACAACAAGGGCACGATGTGGTTCCGCCCCGACGTCTACAGCGAGGCCGGCGTGACCGCGCCCAAGACGTGGGACGAGTACAAGGCGGCGCTGGACAAGACCGTCGACAAGCCCGGAGCGATGAGCCTGGGCGCGAAGGACGACTGGAACCTGACCGACTGGTTCGAAAGCATCTATATCCGCCAGGCCGGCGTCGAGGCCTACGACAAGCTCTTCAGTGCCGAGGGCGACTGGGCCGATCCGAGCGTCCAGAAGACCGTCGACACGATGCTCGAGGTCATCAACGACAAGTACGTCGTCGGTGGCGTCCAGGCTGCCGTCGGCCGTGCATGGACCGATGCGATCGCCCAGGTCTTCAAGCCTGAGCCCGAGGCGGGCACCTTCTACGAGGGTGGCTTCGTCGGTGGCATCGCGATGGGTCAGACGAACACGGACCTCAAGATCGGCGAGACGATCGACTGGTACCCATTCCCGTCGATCGAGAACACCGAGGAAGTCACGACCTTCGGCGGTGACGTCGTCGGTGCGCTGACCGACAGCGAGGGCGCCAAGGCGTTCATCGCCTACCTGGTGACGCCAGAGGCCAACACGGTCTGGGCGAGCACCGGTGCCATCGTCTCGCCGCACAAGGGCGTCGGGACCGACTCTTATCCGAACGAGCTCGTCGTCCGCGAGGCCGATTCGCTCAAGAACGCCGCGCAGATCCGGTATGACGGGTCCGACCTGCTCCCCGCGGGCATCCAGGGCGAGCAGATGGGCCAGCTCCTCCAGCGAGCCATCGCTGGCGATACCGTCGACTGGGCGGACTTCCAGACGCGCGTCAAGGCCGCCTGGGACAACGAGTGACCGTGAGGTTGCTGTAGCGATCGAGTAGCAGCCACGACGCGGGCGGCCGTCGGGCCGCCCGCGGCCTTT
>DATHTG010000064.1:0-9979 GCA_035463515.1 Candidatus Limnocylindrales bacterium | reverse complement strand
GACCAAGCCCCTGCATACGAGGCCCCCGATCGCGAGACACACCATGCGACGGTTGCATCTGTTCCTGCCGCACCTGCCCCTCCACCTGGCACTGGCCCGACGCTCCGAGCGCTCCCCACTCCACGGCCCGCTCGTGCTGGGCGGTCGACCGTGGAGTCCGGGCTCGGTCATCGACGCCGACCCGACCGCTCGGGCCCTCGGCGTCCGCCGCGGGATGCCACTCGGGAGCGCACACCGACTCGTCCCTGAGGCGACCTTCATCGACCCCGATCCCGAGGCGGATCGGGGAGCTGCCGAGGCCGTGTTCGACGCGCTCGGGGAGTCCAGCCCGAGCCTCGCAGGCACGAGCGACTCATCCGATGCGAGGTTCGGCCTGTTCGAGGTCGGCATCGACGGGCTCGGACCGTTGTGGGGTCCGGAGCCGGCCCTGGCCGAGCGGCTGGTCGACGCCGTCACTCGCGCCGTCCCCGGAAAGGTCCAGCCCCGTGTCGGGATCGCCGGCACGCATTTCGCGGCGACGATCGCGGCGATGGCCGCGGAACCCGGGGCGCCACGCCTCGTCCCGGTCGGGGACGACGCCGCGTTCCTGGCCGATCGCGCCTCCGGCCTCCTCACCACCGATGCCGACATCCGTGCCCGGCTGACCCGGTTCGGGCTGCGCCGCATCGGCCAGGTCGCCGACCTGCCGATGTCCGCGTTGATCGCGAGATTCGGCGAGGAGGGCGGTCGACTCCACGCCCGGGCGACGGGCCTCGAGACCGAGCCGTTCAAGCCCCGCCGAGCGACGAAGCGCGTGGCGCTCGCCCTGCCGATCGAGCCACCGGTCGAGGCCCTCGAGTCGCTGCGGTTCGTGCTGCACCGACTGGTCGCGGGTCTGACCGGGCAGCTCATCGCTCGCGGGCTCGCCGCGGATCGGGCGATCCTTGCGCTCGAGCTCGATCTCGCGTTCGCCCCGGCCGGGACACCGCCGCGGATCGAGGTCGAGCAGCGGTTCCCGGAGCCCACCGCGGACGCCGAAGCGGTCGAGCGACTGCTGTTCGCCCGATTGGAGCGGGAGCCGCCGCCGGCCGCCGTCCAGCGGCTGGATCTCGAGGTGCGCGGCACGACCCCGGCAGCCGGCCAGCAACTCCCGCTGTTCGTCCCGCAGGCTGCACGGACGGCTCGGCTCGACTGGCAACTCGCCCGGCTGGCGCTGACCTACGGGGAGGATCGCGTCCGCCGAGTCGCCATCACCGACCCCGAGGCGCCGCTCCCCGAGGATCGCTGGCGATGGCAGGGTATCGGGCTGGTCGACGACCACGGGGCGGGGTCGGCGGCATGACCAGGCTGCTGCGCGAGCATCCGCGCATCGATGTGGAGGTCGATGATGACGGCCGCCTCATCGCCATCCGCTGGAACGGTCGCCGCGAGGCGATCGAGGTCTGCAATCGGTGGCGGGTCGAAGAGTCATGGTGGCGCGACCCGATCGCGCGCGACTACGCGAAGGTCGTGGGCGAGCGCTGGCTCGCCCTCATCTACCAGGACCGGATCGCCGGCACCTGGCACCTCGAGCGGCTCTACGACTGAGCGTCTAGCGCAGCGGTGCGCCGAGGGTCAAGCTGACGATGAAGAGGACGAGCAACACGCCGATCGCCAGGATCAGCGCGCCAAGATCCCGAGGCCGCGTGGTCTGCATATGGCGAAATCCCCCGTCCCGGGACCGAGCTCCCAGGATTCGCGCGCAGCATACCGTTCCGACGTCGCGCCGCGTGTCACGACCGCGTTACAACCCAGGTCCCGGACACGCTGCCCCGTACAAGATCTCGATGAACGTGACGTCGCCCTCGGGTGCGATCCTCGTCTGGATCCGGCAATCGCCGTCGCCGACGGAATCGATCACGTAGCCGCCGTCCTCGAACGGGCCGTTCAGGCCCTCCGTGCTGAAGGTCGCGGACTCGAGGGAGTCCTGCATCCAGGTCGTGATCGCCTGGGCGTCCCCACCCGCGACGGCGTATCGGGCGCTCACTGGCTCGGGTCCCGTGGCGTCAGCGACGGAGCTCCCAGGGAAGCGCGGGAAGCCGGCGGGGACGGTGTCCCAGATGCGGCCCCACTCGCTGTCGCTCTGCCCAGCCATCGCAGCGGATGCCGTCGCACCCGGGGAGGGCGGGGCGGGTGCCTCGGTCGGGGCAGCACTCGGCTGCCGGCTCGGCGAGGGATCCGGTGAGGACGCGCACGCCGCGACGAGGAGGCCGAGGGCCGGCGTCAGAAGGACGGCCCGAAGGAGGTGGCGGGATCGCATCGGCATCGGGCGAGTCTAGTCGGGCAGCCAGATCCGCCGGATGCGCGGAAAGGAGAGGACCCCGCCGCCCCCATGCAGCGGGGTCCTGAGGGGATGGAGATGCGTCCCAAGCGGACGTTGGGGGTCGTGTGTCAACGCCGTGTTCACGGACACCACACCGGACGAAAACCTCGCGAGTCCCGGACATGACAGGACCCCGTCGCCCCCAGCGACGGGGTCCTGTGGCCGGACCGATGCTCACCAGCGATCCGGCAAGGTCGGCTCCCGACCATCGCAGTCGAGGCCGCCGATTCGTCCCGAGCCCCCAGGCGCCGAGACGGAATGTGGTCTAGATCGTCGCCGCCTGGACCGCGAGGAGCGCGGGCAAGACGACGAGGATCAAAAGCATCGCCCCCACCATCGCGAGGGCCGTCCGGAGCGCGGTCATGGCGACCGGTCGGATCGGGCGATCGAGCGTGATGGGTGCGTGCATGCCTCAGAGACGCCGAACGCCACCGAGTTGTTTCGTCGAACGCAATATGAACATTCGTTCTATACTCGTCAACCCCCTTTCGCACGGCCCCCGGACGAGGCGATCGACGTGGTGACCACTCCCTATGCCGAGCTCCACGCACATACCAACTTCTCGTTCCTCGACGGCGCGTCGGCCGCCGATGACCTGGTCGAGCGAGCCGTCGCGAGGGGACTGACCGGGCTCGCGATCACCGACCACAACGGCCTGTACGGCGCGGTCCGCTTCATGGGCGCGGCCGAGGAGGCCGGCCTGCACGGGGTCGTCGGTACGGAGATCGACCTCCTCGATGCAGCCGTCCCCGATCCCGATGCCATCGTCATCCCGCCGCGCCGTCGACGTCGACGTCGGAAGGAGGCAGCCAGCGACGTCGTCCTGCCGGTCGAGGGTCGACCGGTCCGCCCGCGGCCCGAGCGAGCGAAGCTGCCCGGCCATCGCGACCCCGTCAAGGAGGACTTCCGCGGGATCGGGGCACGGGCACGTGGACCGCATCTCGTGTTGCTGGCTCGATCCCCGGTCGGCTGGCGGAGCTTGAGCCGCCTGATCTCGCGAGCGAACCTGGCCGGGACCAAGGCCGTGCCGCGCTTCCGGCACGAGCTCCTCGAGGCGGATCACGAGGGTGTCGTCGCGCTGTCCGGGTGTCGCGACGGGGAGATCGCGAGACGGCTGCGGGTGGGCGATCGGGCCGGTGCCCGGGCGGCTGCGGAGCGGTACGCGACGATCTTCGGGAGGGGCGACGGGGCGTCGACGAGCGGCTTCTTCATCGAGCTGTCGCACCACCTCCTGCCCGACGACGACTGGCTGGTGGCAGAGTCAGCGGACCTCGCGGCGGAGCTCGGCCTGCCGGTGGTCGTGACGAACGACGTCCACTACGCCACGGCGGACGACCGCGAGTTCCACGACGTGCTGACAGCGATCCGCCACGGTCGTGCGCTCGACACGCTCGCCGACCTGCGCCGGCCCGATTCCGAGTCGTTCATCAAGTCCGGCGACGAGATGGCAGCGATCGCCGCGGGGTTCGATGCGCAGACGGCACGGGCCTGGCGAGAGGGCATCGCGACGTCGGGCGAGCTCGCGGCGTCGTGCTCGCTCGATCTCGAGTTCGAGCAGTACCGCTTCCCCGGCTTCCCGGTGCCCGACGGGGAAACGCCGTTCTCCTATCTGTCAGAGCTGTGCTGGGCCGGTGCGAAGCGGCGCTACCACCCGCTGACATCGGCGGTCGTGAAGCGGCTCGCCCATGAGCTCGACGTCATCGAACGGGCCGGACTGGCTGAGTTCTTCCTGATCTGCTGGGACCTGATGCGATTCGCCAAGGAGCAGGGCATCCCGGCGCAGGGTCGCGGTAGCGCCACGAGCTCGATCGTGTCGTACACGCTCGGCATCAGCCGGGTCGAGCCGATCACCCACGACCTGCTGTTCGAGCGGTTCATCAACCCGGGCCGGACGACCTACCCGGATGTCGACATCGACTTCAGCTCGGAACGGCGGGAGGAGGTCATCCAGTACATCTACCGCCGCTACGGACCCGAGCACACGGGGATGGTCTGCAACCTCGTCACGTATCGGGCTCGATCGGCCGTGCGCGAGGTGGGCTACGCGCTCGGGTTCCCCCGCCCGCTCGTCGACCGGGTCGCCAAGGCGCTCGAGACGTACGACTCGGTCATGGTGCGACGTGACCTCGAGGCCGACGGCGGCTTCGCCGAGTTCTTCGACGCGCCGACCTCCGCCGATACGGCACCGGTCGAGATCGCGGCGGCGCAAGGGCTGACCGATCCGATGGGTCAGCTGGACCACGCTCGCGGCGGCCGGATCCGGACCGGCGGGGCGGGGGAGGCGGGAAACGGCCGGTTGCCGAGGAAGGAAGATGCCCGGCGCCAGGCGATCGAAGTCGTGGACGAGGCGGCCGTCGGACACGAGCTGATCGACCAGATGGGCCGGCTCGACAAGAGGTTGCACCCGCTCGTCGGCAAGGTGCCGCCGTGGAAGCAGCCACCGAAACCGGAGGACCCCGACGCGCCACAGCCGTTCGCCTGGCTGCGGGAGGGGGGCGATGAAGCGTTCCGCGCCGACCCGCCGGCGCCACGGACGACGATCCGCGGCGGCGGTCCGTCCGACGACGAGGGCGGGCCAGGCGATTCCCCGGCGAGCGTCGCGTGGCTCCGGGCCGGTCGCGGGACGGGCTACGTGCCGGTCGATCCCGAGCATGGCCAACCCCTGCCGTCACCGCGGAAGACTGATCGACTGGGGAGGCCATCGCCTTGGGATCCGCCGCTGACGCCGGCGAACACGAACTCCGTCGCACGGATCGAGCCTGAACCTGCGCCCCAGGCCCGGGGCGGCTCGACGGTGGGGCTCAGCCACTGGGAGCGCTGGCTCGAGTTCTGCGCACGCATCGATGGCTTCCCGCGTCACCTGTCGATCCATTCGGGCGGGATGCTCGTCACGGCGGCGCCGCTCATCGACATCGCTCCGATCGAGAAGGCGACGATGGTCGACCGGGTCGTCGTCCAGTTCGACAAGCGCGACGTCGAGACGCTGAAGCTCATCAAGCTCGACCTGCTCGGGCTGGGGATGCTCGCCGCCATGGACGAGACGCTCCAGCTCATCCAGCACGACTGCGCCGTCTGCCTCGATCTCGACAAGCTGCCCGAGGAGATCGCCGAGGTCTTCGCGATGCTCCAGGCGGCCGATACCGTCGGCGTGTTCCTGGTCGAGAGCCGGGCCCAGATGCAGACGCTCCCGAAGTCGAAGCCGCAGAGCCTCGATGACCTCGTCGTGGAGGTGGCGATCATCCGGCCGGGGCCGATCCAGGGCAATGCCGTCCACCCGTTCCTGCGCCGCAAGCAGGGCCTCGAACCGGTGACCTACCTCCATCCGAGCCTCGAACCGGTGCTCAAGGACTCGATGGGCGTGATCCTCTATCAGGAGCAGGTGATGCGGATCGCCATCGAGGTCGCTGGCTTCTCGCCGGCGGAGTCGGACGGCTTCCGGCGGGCGATGGGGACGTGGCGCTCGAGCCGGGAGATGGAGAAGCTCCATGCGCGGTTCGTGGACGGAGCACTGCAGCAGCCCGGGATGACCGAGGAGGTCGCCGAGGAGCTGTTCCGACAGGTCGCCGCCTTCGCTTCGTTCGGGTTCGCGAAGAGCCATGCCGCGGCGTTCGCCCGGACGGCGTACGAATCGGCGTTCCTGAAGCTGTTCTACCCGGCCCAGTTCCTGGTCGGGCTGATCAACGCCCAGCCGATGGGCTTCTACCCGGTCGAGGTCCTCGTCAACGACACGAAGCGCCACGGGGTCGCGGTCCTGCCGGTCGACATCAACGCGTCGTCGTACATGACGACGACCGAGTGGGTCGGGATCGAGGGCCAGCCGGCGGCGGTCGTGTCGTCGGGCTGCATCGTCCCGTCGGCGGAGGCGCGCGACCGATGGACGCCGCCACAGTCCGGCGGCTGGGGCGTCCGCCTCGGGCTGCACCTCGTGAAGGGGATCGGCGAGCAGCACGAGGCGTTGCTGGACGCCGAGCGTGCGCGGGGGCCGTACCGGAACCTCGTCGACGTCGTCGAGCGGACCGACCTGCCCGAGGAGGTCCTCGAGCGGCTCATCCGGAGCGGGGCGATGGACTCGCTGGAGCGGCCACGACGTGAGCTGCTCTGGCAGCTCCGCGAGGTCGCCGGTGCGTCACGCGGCCGGATGGACGGCCGGACGGTCCGGGCGCTCGGTCGCGCGGCGGGCAAACGGGGAGCTGCCGCGGGACGCCCGATGGACTTGCGGCTGCCCGCGACCGAGGTCCCGCCGCTGCCGGCGATCACGGAGTCGGAACGGATCGGGGATGCCTACGCGGTCCTCGGCGTGGATGCGAAGCGCCAGGTCGTCGGGCTCTTCCGCGGCGCGCTGGACCGCCTCGGCGCCGTGACCAACGCCTCGCTCTCGGATCGTCGGCCGGGGCGCGTGCGGGTCGGCGGTCTCGTGGTCACCCGCCAGCACCCGATGACGGCCAAGGGCACGGTCTTTCTCGCGCTCGAGGACGAGACCGGCATGGTCAACGTCACGCTCTGGCCGACGACCTGGGAGCGCCTCCGCAGCGTCGTCCGTCGCCATGCGTTGTTGCTCGTCGATGGCGAGTTGCAGCGCGAGGGGTCGGTGGTCAACCTCGTGGCGCACGACGTCCGGGCACTCCCCGAGGTGGCGGCGACGGCCGGTGGGCCGACTCTTCCCGGCGGCGTTCGCCAGATGGGCCACGCCGGCATGCGAAGGCTGGGCTAACGCCTGGCCGACGCCTTCTGGCTCGACGATCGCGTGCGGCCGTCCGGGCGCTGTGGCGCACCGCGCGGTCGACCGCGGTTCGGGTTCGAGAGGTACAGGAACCGCCGGTACCACGCCGCGGTCGATGCGAAGAACGCGCCGACGACGGGTGAGAGGAGGAACGAGGCAAGCACGACGTCCCGTGCCACGTTCTGCGTTTCGGGGGTCGGCGCCGTGCCGATGAACCCGCGCAACACGAGGAACGAGTAACAGGCCGCCGCTACCAGACCGACCAGCACGCCGTACAGCCAGCTCGCGCGTTTCGCGAGGAACCCGGCGATGAACACGCCGCCGATCGCTGGCGTGACCACGAAGTACTGATACAGGAACACGGTCAGGACGCCGAGGGGGTCACTCCGCCCCTCCGGTCGCACCACGACGAAGAGCGCCGTCGAGACCAGCGTCAGGATCACCGGCACCCACAGCGCCTTGTCGCGGACGAGCTGCGGAAGTGCACGCAGATCGGACCGGGCATCGAGCGGCCGGAAGGCCGAACGGAACGCGTTCGCGATGCCGCGTCGTGCCGGAACGTCGGGCGCGCCCGGTCGCGCGGCGGCCGGGTCCGCCGTCACCGGGCCGTCGAGCTCGGTATCGGCGGTCTGGTCGGTGAGCCCCTGCTCGCTCCGATAGCGTCGACGGGCCTCGGCCCGCTGGGTCCTCTTGGCGCGCGCCACGCTCTCTCCTGGTTGATCTCGGTCCGGTGTGGGATGGGTGCGGGCCATCGTAGTCGATGCGCCGATGCATCCCCCGGTGCGTGGGGAGTACGTGGCTGGTGAGCCGCGGTTTGGCGCCCGTCGAAACCCTCGTGGTTCGATCGTCCCCGCGCCGCCGCCCGCTCGGTCCCCGCCGGGAGGTCACGCATGCAACGCGTCCGGCGCGCGGCCGATGTCGCGCTCGCTCTCGTCGTCGCCCTGTGCCTGTCGAGCCTGCCGGCGGCCGCTGTCCCGATCGATCGCGCGACCGTGCGCGCCGCCACGGTCGCCTGGCCGACGTCGAGCCTGGTCGTATCCGAGGTGCAGACCGGTGGCTCGAGTGCGTCGGACGAGTTCGTCGAGATCGCGAATCAGGGTGCCGGACCGGTCGACCTGATAGGGCTCGAAGTGGTCTATGCGACCTCGAGCGGTTCGACGGTCACGCGAAAGGCCACCTGGACGGGCTCCACCGTGCTGGCACCCGGGCGCCGGTTCCTGGTCGCCAACAGCATCGGATCGTTCGTCGGGATGGGCGACGCGACGTACACGGGCGGCTTCGCGGCGACCGGCGGCGCCATCGCGCTGCGCGTCGTGGGCGGAACGGTCGTGGACGCCGTGGGCTGGGGCGACGCGACGAACGCGTTCGTGGAAGGCACGGTCGCCACGGCGCCGCCGGCGTCATCGAGCCTCGAGCGGCGACCGGGCGGCGCGGGAGGCAACGGGGTCGATACGAACGAGAACTCGGCTGACTGGTTCGTCGCGACAACGAATCCCCAGAACACCGGCTCGCCTGCCGTACCCGACGTGACCCCGTCACCCACGCCCGCCCCGACCGCCTCGCCCGAACAGTCGCCCACTCCTACCCCTGGACCGACGTCGACGCCGACCCCACCGCCGACCGCGGCCCCGACGGCCGATCCGTCGCCGACAGCGACACTCGACCCGTCGCCCACGCCGACCCCTGGACCGACGTCGACGCCGATCCCGACCCCGATCCCCACGCCTGAGCCGACCCCCGCCCCGACCCCGTCGAGTGTGGAGATCGCCATCGCACGTGCCATGCCCGATGGATCGGATGTGACGATCACCGGCGTCCTCACGACGGCGCTCGGAGAGCTCGAAGCCGGACACGGCGGGTTCATCCAGGACGAGAGCGGCGGCATGGCCATCTATCTCGATGCGGCCGTCCTCGCGCCGATCGGCATCGGCTCGACCGTGACGGTGTCCGGCACCGTCGACGATCGGTTCGCGCAGCGAACGCTCCGCGCGAGCACCAGCGCCGTCGTGGTGTCAGGCGTCAGTGACCTGCCTCCGGCGGACGCATCGACGACTGGCGGAGCGGCCGAGACGAGCGAAGGCCGACGCGTGTCGGTCGACGGCGAGATCATCGATGGTCCCGACGTGCTGGCTGACGGGACGGCCGTGACGATCGATGACGGTACCGGTGGGTTGCGTGTGATCGTCACCCCGACGGCCCTCGGATCGACCGAGCTGTCGATGGGGTCCCGGGTCACGGCCGTCGGGCCGCTGGGGCAACGCGACAGCTCGGGTACCGGATCCGGCGGGTATCGACTGTTCGTCGTGCAGACCTCGGATGTGACCGTCGGGCCGGTTCCGACGCCGTCGCCAAGCCCCAGCGCCAGTGCGTCGCCATCTCCTTCTCCAGAGCCCACACCGTCGCCGACGGCGACCCCCGGTCCGACCGCTCCACCCTCGTCCACGCCGAGCGTGCCGACGATCGCGGCGGCCCGCGCCCTCCCTGTCGGGGCGACGGTGACCGTTCGTGGCGTCGTGACGGCGGAGGCCGGTCGCCTGGGTACGCCGCCGCTCTTCGCGATCGCCGATGTCTCCGCCGGCCTCGTCGTGAAGTTGCCGTCGGGTGTGGCACCACCGGCCCGTGGCCGCGTCGTCACGGTGACGGGCACGTTGGTGGATCCGTACGGGCAGCTCGAGGTGCGGCCGGCAGACGGCGGCCTCCTCGTCGAAGGAGCCTCATCCCTACCGGCGCCGACGGACGTGCCCGCGACGGGTCCTGGCGAATCGACCGAGGCCCGCCTCGTGCGCCTGACCGGGACGGTCCTGGCTCGTCCGGTGAAGGCGACCAGCGGCGACATCAGTCTCGTCGTCGAGATGTCGGACACGACGACCGTCCGCGTGATGGCCGACGCCTCGAGCGGTGTGACGGTCGGGTCCTTC
>DATHTG010000063.1:0-4979 GCA_035463515.1 Candidatus Limnocylindrales bacterium | reverse complement strand
GAAGACCGAGAAGGCCCAGCAGAACATGGAAGCGATCATCGACAAGGCGGTCGCTGACGGCAACAAGATCGACGCGATCCTCGCGGAGAACGACAGCACTGCCCTCGGCGTCGCTGGAGCGCTGACCTCGAAGAGCTACGGCTACCCGCCGCTGAGCGGTCAGGACGGCGACGAAGCGAACCTCCAGAACGTCGCCGCCGGCATCCAGTACGTCGACGTCTGGAAGAACGCCAATGAGCTCGGCAAGGTCGCTGGTGCGGCGGCGCTCGAGCTGTGCAAGGGCACTGACTTCGGGAGCATCTCGCTCCCGGAGGGTCTGGTCGATCCGAGCGTCGCTCCGACGTCGCCGACGCCCCAGGACTTCGAGACACCAGGTGGGAACACCGTCAAGTCGTACATCCTGCAGCCGACCCCGATCACCCAGGAGAACCTGAACCTGGTCGTGGACGGTGGCTGGATCACCAAGGACAAGCTCTGCGAGAAGGCCTCCACGGGGCCGACCCCGGCCGCCTTCTGCTCGTGACGGTCGCCTGACCGTTTCAACCGGCAAACGGACTGCGCCCCCGGGACCCCCGGGGGCGCAGTGGCTATCATCCGGAGCCAGGAGAGGCCGCCGTGACGAACGTTGCCGACGCGACACCGGTGCCGGGCGAGGCGCAGCCGCCCGCGCCCAGGTCTCTCCGTGAGCTGATCGCCCAGACGGAGATCGATCTCCGGCTCTTCGGGATGCTCATCGCGTTCGTCGTGATCCTGATCACGTTCAATGTGATCAGCGGCGGCAAGTTCTTTTCGCCGACGAACATGGTCACGCTGGCGGTCCAGGCCTCGGGCATCGCGATCATCGCGACCGGGATGGTGTTGGTCATCGTCTCGCGCAACATCGACCTGTCCGTCGGCTCGCTGGTCGGTGTCATCGCGATGACCTACGCGCTGCTGATGACGGACATCCTCCCCGACGTCCTGGGCCTTGGTCCAGACACTCCGTTCCGCTGGGCGATCGCCCTCGGTATCGGGATCGCCATCGGGGCCGCCGTCGGCGGGCTGCAGGGATTCATCATCGCGTATATCGGCGTCCCGTCGTTCATCGTCACGCTGGGCGGGCTCCTGTCGATCCGCGGGGTGGTCTGGTACCTCTCGAGCGGCGCAGCGGTGTCGGGCCTCGACGCGAACTTCCAGCTCATCGGCGGTGGCGCGCTCGGCTCGATCGGGGCGCCGCTGACCTGGACACTGGCCGTCGTCGGCTGCCTTGCGATCGTCGCGTTGTTATTCAATGGTCGTCGCCAGCGCCGCCGTTTCGGATTCCCCGTCCGTCCGATGTGGGCCGAGGTCCTTCTCGGCGTCGTCGGCTGCGTCGTCGTCCTCGGCGTCGCGAACTTCGCCAACAACAGCTTCTGGCCTGAGGGTCTGGCCGATCGGGTCGCGGCCCAGCAGGGCTGGGGGCCGAAGCCTGAGGGCGGCTGGCGGATCCCCGCCGGCCTGCCGAACCCGCTGATCCTGCTGCTCGGCGTGACGCTCGTGATGACGTGGCTCGCTACCCGCCGGCGCTTCGGTCGCTACGTCTACGCCTACGGCGGGAATCCGGACGCCGCCGAACTCGCGGGCATCAACACCCGCCGCGAGATCCTCAAGACGTATGTCCTGATGGGCGTCCTCTGCGCGCTCGCCGCAGCGATCGCTTCGGCTCGGCTCAACGGGGCGACGCTCGATATCGGCCAGAGCTACGAGCTCTACGTCATCGCGGCTGCGGTCGTCGGCGGGACGTCGTTCGCCGGCGGCATCGGGACGATCCCTGGAGCCGTCCTCGGGGCGTTCGTCATGCAATCGCTGGCGTACGGGCTGAGCTTCATCGGCGTCAACTCACCCGGGCAGAACGTGGTGGCAGGTATCGTGCTGATCCTCGCCGTCGCCTTCGACACGCTCAACCGCCGACGTGGCAGTTCATGAGGGACGTGCGATGACGGCCGTGGCTGCCCCGCCCATCGTCGAGATGCGCGGCATCAACGTGGCGTTCGGCGGTGTCCACGCTGTTCGCGACGCGACGATCGACGTCCATAGGGGCGAGGTCGTCGGGCTCGTCGGCGGGAATGGCGCCGGCAAGTCGACACTCATGCGCGTGCTGTCGGGCGCGCACCCGGCGGACTCGGGAGAGGTCATCGTCGACGGGAAGCCCGTGAGCATCACCAATCCGCGCGACGCGAAGTCATACAACATCGAGACCATCTACCAGACGCTCGCGCTTGCCGACAATATCGACGCGCCCGGGAACGTGTTCCTCGGTCGCGAGGCGACGACGCCGCTCGGCTCCCTCGACGATTCCACCATGGAGTCGGAGACGCGCAAGATCATGGGCCGACTCAACCCGAATTTCACGCGTTTCAAGATGCCGGTCCGGTCACTTTCGGGCGGCCAGCGCCAGGCCGTCGCCATCGCGCGGGCGGTCTACTTCAATGCCAGGGTCCTGATCATGGACGAGCCGACTGCCGCGCTCGGCCCGGCCGAGACGGCCCAGGTCCGTAACCTCATCCGCCAGCTCAAGGCCGACGGCATCGGCATCTTCCTGATCAGCCACGACATCCACGACGTGTTCGATCTCTCGGATCGGATCAGCGTGATGTACCACGGCCGGATCGTCGACACGGTCGCCAAGGACTCGGTGACGCCCGACGAGGTCGTGAGCATGATCATCCTTGGCAAGCGGCCGGATGAGTTGACGCAGACGGAGCGCGAGCAACTCGAACTGCAGAGCTAGTCGTGGGGGCGGCTGGGCCGTCTCTACTCGGACGCGCGATGAAAGATCGGCGCCAAGGCCGGGTACAGCTCCCGGTAGGCCGCATGTGCATCTGCGTAGCGGGGACCGTCGGGCCCTGGTGACGCCGCCGGCGTGACCCGGACGAACGCCTCGGTCGCGTCCTCCACCCGTCCATACCAGCCAGCCCCGACCGCGCCCAGGACCGCCGCGCCGAAGGCGGCTCCCTCCGTCGTGCTGACCGTGGCCACCTCTGCGCCCAGCACGTCAGCCAGGATCTGGCGCCACAGCGGGCTGGCGGTGCCGCCACCCGACGCCCGGATCTGCGACGGCATCGGCATGCCCGTCGCGAGCATCTGGTCGAGGCCGTCACGCAAGCCGAACGCGACACCCTCGAGCACGGCTCTCGTGAGGTGCCGCCGGTCGTGGCCGATCGAGAGCCCGACGAATGCCCCTCTGGCAAGGGGGTCCGGATGCGGGCTTCGCTCGCCGGTGAGGTACGGGAGGAACAGGACACCGTCGGATCCGGCCTGGACCTCCGCCGCGGTCCCGACGAGCGAACCGAAGTCCTCGCCCGGCGCGAGCGTGTCGCGGAACCAGCGCAAGCTGCCCGCCGCCGAGAGCATGACCGTCATCAGGTGCCACCGACCGGGGACGGCGTGGCAGAACGCGTGGACCTGGCCGGCCGGATCGCGGAGCGGGCGCTCGGTCGTCGCGAAGACCACGCCCGACGTGCCCAGCGACAGCGCGATGACACCCGGCCTGACGGCGCCCACCCCGACGGCATTGGCTGACTGATCGCCGCCGCCGGCCACCACCGGCGTGCCGGCACGCAGCCCTGTCGCCTCGGCGGCGGCGGCGGTCACGACGCCGGTCACCTGCGGCCCCTCGAACGTCGGCGGCATCCAGCGGCGGTCGACTCCGAGCGCGGCGAGCACCTCCGGCGACCAGTCGCGCGCGTCGAGATCGAACAGCAGCGTCCCTGCGCCGTCGGCCTTGTCGAGCGCGTGCTCCCCGGTGAGCCGCAGCCGGACGTAGTCCTTGGGTAGCAGCACGTGGGCGACTCGAGACCAGATCTCGGGTTCGTGGTCGCGGACCCAGACGAGCTTCGGGGCAGTGAACCCGGTCAGGGCGGTGTTCCCGGTGATCGCGATCAGCCGCTCCGGCCCGACCGCTTCGCGGACCTCGTCACACGCCTGTGCCGTCCGCTGGTCGTTCCACAGGATCGCCGGCCGCAGCACGCCGTCGGCCTCATCGAGCAGGACGAGGCCGTGCATCTGACCGGTCAGCCCGACCGCTGCGACCTCGACGCCTCGTACGCCCGTCGATGCGAGCACCTGGCGGACCGATGCGATGGCGCCGTCCCACCACAGCTCCGGGGATTGTTCCGTCCAGCCGGGCCGTGGGACGTCGAAGCCGTACTCGGAGGACCCGATCCCGACGACGTCGCCTGCCTCGTCGACGAGGACGGCCTTGGTGGCGGTCGTCGACGCGTCGATGCCGACGACGTAACCCACGGATCTAGCGCCGGGCGCCCGAGGTCACCCGCGAGGCGTCTGCCGCCCACATCGACTGGTTGACGATGTTCTCGAGCAGCTCCTGGTGGCCAGATCCGCGCCTCGGCGCGATGTCCCCGGCGGCGACCTTGTCCTCGAGCGACTCGAGCGACTCGCCACCGGCCAGGATCGCCTTCCCGAGGGGCCCGTCCCAGCCCGCGTACCGGGCTGCCTTACGGTCGGCAAGCTCGCCGCGCTCGACGAGGTCGGCCGCCACCAGGAGCGCTCGCGCGAGCGTGTCGAGCCCCCCGATGTGGGCGTAGAAGAGATCGGTGCGATCGGTGCTCTGCCGGCGCAGCTTCGCGTCGAAGTTGAATCCGCCGGGGGCGATGCCACCGTGGAGGAGGATCTCGTACAACGGCAGCGCCAGCTCCTCGACCGAGTTCGGGAACTGGTCGGTGTCCCAGCCGTTCTGCGGGTCGCCCCGGTTCGCGTCGATCGAGCCGAGGCTCCCGTTGGCGACTGCGAAGGCGACCTCGTGGTGGAACGAGGGGCCCGCCAGCGTCGCGTGGTTGGCCTCGATGTTGACCCGGTACTCCGCTTCCAGCCCGTGACGGACCAGGAAGCCGTGGACCGTCGCCGAGTCGTAGTCGTACTGGTGCTTCGCCGGCTCCTGCGGCTTCGGCTCGATCAGCAGCGTCCCCTCGAACCCGATCTTGTGCTTGTGCTCGGCTACG
>DATHTG010000062.1:0-4697 GCA_035463515.1 Candidatus Limnocylindrales bacterium | reverse complement strand
GATGGATCCGGCGACGACGGCCGGGAACACGAGCGGGATGACCACCCGGCGGAAGGTCGTGCCGGGGCGACCGCCAAGGTCCGACGACGCCTCGAGGAGCGAGTTCGGGATCCGTTCGAGGCCGGCGTAGATCGGCAGGATCATGTACGGCAGCCAGAGGTAGCTCAGCACGAGCCAGGAGTTGGCGATCTCGGCAAGGCCCGGGCCCTGGATGCCGAACGGCGTGAGGATCCACTCGAGAAAACCGTTCCCCTGGAGGATCGTCCGCCACGCGTACACCTTGACGAGGTACGCCGCCCAGAGCGGCATGAGGACCGCGATGACGAGGCCGGCGCGGACGCGAGGCGATGCGACGCGCGCCATGTAGTAGGCGATCGGGAACGCCAGAACGGCGTCGGTGACCGTCACGAGGATCGCCATACCGACGGTCCGGGCGGCGATCGTCCGGTACACCTCGGACGACGCGATCTCCTGGAACGAGCCGAGCGTCCATGAGAACGGCGTCACGCGCCCGGTGAACGAGTCAGCGGTCCAGAACGCGTTCAGGAGCAGCAGCAGCAAAGCGCCCAGGTAGGCGATGCACAGCCAGCCGAGCGGCCCAGCGAGCAGCCCACCGAGCTGGACCCGCCGGCGCGGATCGAGCCACGTGGCGAGACGCCGGGCGGCGCCCGGCGTCTCGGTGGCCGCGGGTGCGCTCCCCGGCTGGGCCGGGGACGCGGTCATGTCCGTGGTCGTCGATCGCGGCTACGCGCCGCGCAGGTCGGTCCAGGCTGCCACCCAGGCCGCCTGGTCCTTGCAGGTCGTCGCCGCGTCGGTGTCGGCGCAGTCGGCCTGCGGGGTCGTCCAGTACCAGATCTTGTCGTAGTACGCCTCGTCGGTCGCGTGGGTCTGCTCGCAGTGCCCTGGCGCGAGGGTCTCGGCGTAGTCGCACGCGGCCTGGCTGGTCGGTGCCTCCCCGAACCAGACCGTCGCCTGGCCGTTGGCCTCGGGCGACGCCATGTGGTCCATCCACATGTACATGCAGTTCGGATGCTTGGCCTTCGAGGCGACCATCCATGTGTCCGACCACCCAGTGGATCCCTCGGCTGGGACGACGCCCTCGATCGGTTGGTTTTCCCCCTTCAGGAGGTTGACCTGGAACTGCCAAGACGTGCCGACGACGACGTCGCCGGACGTGTACGACGCGACCTGGTCGGAGTAGGTCGCCCAGTAGATGGCGCCGGCGTCGCGCTGCTTCTTGAGCAGGTCGACGGACGCGGCGAACTGAGCCTCGTTGAGCTGGTACGGGTTCTTGATCCCAAGGTCCGGCTGCACCGTCATCAGGTGAAGCGCCGCATCGGCGATGTAGTCGGACGAGTCGTAGATGCTGACCTTGCCCCCGTACTCGCCACTCCACACGGGATCCCAGCTCGTCGGGGGGGTCGTGATCGTCTCGGTGTTGTAGGTCAGCAGGTTCGGCCCACGGCCGTGCGGCACGCCATACGGCTGGCCGTTGAGGGAGTTGTGGGGCTTGTTCTTGAGTCCCTCGAAGACGTTCTTGTAGTTCGGGATCAGGTCGACGTTCACTGGGGCGACGTCGCCGGACGCCATAAGACGGACCGTCGCATTGCCCGAGAACGAGCCACCGTCGTAGTCGCCCGACTGCAGCAGGGAGACGCCGTTCGCCGAGTCGGTCATGTCGGTCGTCGTGACCTTGCACCCGGTCTTGGCCTCGAACGGTGTGACCCAGTCGAAGTTCGGGTCGGTCGCGCCGCGCTCGGCGTACCCCGCCCAGATCACGAGCTTGAGCTCACCTTCGCCCGCGCCGAGCGACGCCTGCGGCGTCCGCTGTGCCGTGCCGCCGCCGCTCGAACACGCCGCCAGCACGAGTGCCGCGGCGCCAGCGAGCGCCAGGATGCTCTTACCCCTCATCCCTGTTCCTCCTCCTCCGTTACGGGTTGACTGCCGTCCGCGACGGGCAGCTCATGCTGTCGCTTCCAGATCAGGCGGACAGCCTTGCCTTGCTGCTCGAGCACCTCGGTCGAGGTGGTCGTCAGGTTCTGTTCGGTGACGACGAGGCGAGCGCCTGCGTCGAGACCCACGATGTACCGGGTGTCAGGACCGAGATAGACGACGCTCTGGATCGTTCCGGTGGCCGACGATTCGTCCGGCCCGGGCGCCGTATCGACCGGGACGATGCGGATCTTCTCGGGCCGGATCGTGAATGTGCCGGCCCCGCCCAGGACGGATCGCGCGACCTCGCCTGTGAGGAGGTTGGACGTGCCCACGAAGCCCGCGACGAAGCGTGTCGCCGGCCGCTCGTAGACCTCGGCCGGCGTGCCCAACTGCTCGATCCGGCCGGCGTTGAACACGGCGAGGCGGTCGCTCATCGTGAGCGCCTCCTCCTGGTCGTGGGTCACGTAGATGAACGTGATCCCGACCTGCTGCTGGATCGCCTTGAGCTCGATCTGCATCTCCTCGCGGAGCTTGAGGTCGAGCGCCCCGAGCGGCTCGTCCAGGAGCAGCACGCGGGGTCGATTGATCAGCGCGCGGGCCAGCGCGACGCGCTGTCGCTGCCCGCCGGAGAGCTGATTCGGCTTGCGCTTGTCATAGCCCTCGAGCCGGACCATCCGGAGCGCGTCGGTGACCCGCGTTTCCCGCTCTTGGCGGGCGACCTTCCGGACCATGAGGCCGTACGCCACGTTGTCGCTGACCGACAGGTGCGGGAATAGGGCGTAGTCCTGGAAGACGGTGTTGACGTCGCGGTCGAAGGGCGGGATGCCGGTGACGTCGTGGCCGTGGAGGAGGATCCGTCCGGCAGTCGGCACCTCGAACCCGGCGATCATCCGCAGCGTCGTCGTCTTGCCTGACCCCGACGGCCCGAGCATCGAGAAGAACTCCCCGTCACGGACGTCGAGATCGATGCCATCGACAGCCATCACGTCGCCGTACTGCTTCGCGACGCCCTCGAGCCGGATGGCCGGCACGGGACCGCTCAGTCCGTCGGTCGGCGGCAGGGCCGCACCCGCGTCCGCACTCGCGTCACGGATCTCGGTCGGGATGGCCAAGCGCCCTCACTGCTGCGCACGCGTTCGCCCGGGGTGACGGGTGCGGGAACGATGCGGTGCGACCGGTGGCGTGTCAAGGTCGGCGCGAGGGGTGGGTCCGTCGGCCGGGACGGAACCGCCGCACGCTCGGTGGTACGCTCTTCCGCACGGATCAAGCCGTGCCAAGCGTGTGCCAAGTCAAGCCTCGAGGAGGACTGGATGACCTACGTGATCGCCGAGCCGTGCATCGACGTGCTCGACATCTCGTGCGTGTCCGTCTGTCCGGTCGACTGCATCCATTACGAGGAAGGCGTGGACCGGAAGCTGTTCATCGATCCGAACGAATGCATCGATTGCGGCGCGTGTGAGCCCGAGTGCCCGGTGAACGCGATCTTCCCGGAGGAATCGCTGCCGCCTGAGTGGGCGAACTACACCGTCATCGACGCGACCTGGTACACCGATAAGGCGGCGGCACGCGCCGCGGTGGATGAACTAAAGCCGCCCGGCTAAGACCTCGGGCCGATGGCGCCGCGGAGCTCAGCCTCGGACCTCGGTGAGCGAGTGACAGCTTCCCGCTGACGTTGCCAGTACGCTGGCCCGGTGCGCATCGCGTCCCTTCTCCCGTCGGCCACCGAGATCGTCTGTGCCATCGGCCTCCAGGACGAGCTCGTCGCCGTCACCCATGAGTGCGACTGGCCGCCCGCGGTCATCGGCAAACCGGTCGTCACGCGCTCGGTCCACGACCTGACCGCGGTCTCGTCCCGCGACATCCACACGCGCGTCACGGACTCCATGCACGGCGGCTCGTCGCTGTACGCGCTGGACGAGGAGGCACTCGCCGCCACCAAGCCCGACTTGATCCTCACGCAGGAGCTGTGTCACGTCTGTGCGGTCAGCTACACCGAGGTCAACGAGGTCGCTCGTCGGATCGATGCCGATATCACGGTCGTCTCGCTCGAGCCGACGTCGATCGAGGGCATCTTCCACACGATCACCACCGTCGGTGCCATGGCCGAGGTCGAGGACGCGGCGATCGACCTGGTCGAGTCGCTCCGTGAACGGCTCGGCGCCGTCGAGCAGCGCGTCGCTCGGCGGCGCGATGCCGGCCGGACGCCCGTTCGTGTGGTCGCGGTGGAGTGGCTCGATCCGCCGTTCGCGGTCGGCCACTGGGTACCCGAGCAGGTCCGCCGTGCCGGCGGATGGGACCTGCTGGGATCGGACGGCGACAAGGCACGGCCGACGACGTGGGCCGAGGTCGCCGAGGTCGACCCCGAGATGCTGTTCCTGATGCCATGCGGGTTCCACCTCGCCGAGACGATCGACGAGTGGTCGAGGACCTCACTCCCGGCACGGATCGAGGAGATGGCGGCAGCCCGTTCCGGGGCGGTCTTCGCGCTCGATGGCTCGGCCTATTTCTCGCGGCCGGGCCCACGTGTCATCGACGGCGTCGAGATGCTTGCCGAGATCATGGATCCCGAGGCGTTCGTCGACATCGCCCCGCCCGGTGGCTGGGCACCCGTCGAGGTCGGCTGAGTGCCGTTCCTCCAGACCTTCACCTGCCTGTGGTGTGGGACATCCCACTCGACGCGATCGCCTGATGACCTCGAGGGCTGGGCGCAGCTCTGCCCCGACTGCATCGGCAAGGCCGGCGACAACGGGTTCCTGAGGTTC
>DATHTG010000061.1:0-3616 GCA_035463515.1 Candidatus Limnocylindrales bacterium | reverse complement strand
CGGCGGCCCTCCAGGCCGGGGCGGCCGGCGCCAGCGACGAGGCGCGCAAGCCGCACTACGTTGAGGCGAACAACGCCATCAAGGCGCACGTCCCGATGGTCCCGATCGTGCACGGCGGGTCCGGCGTGGCCTACCTCGCCGACGTTGACGGGGCTCACGCATCGCCGCTCAGCAACGAGGTCTTCAAGGTCATGACCCCGGGCGACCGCAACCAGATCGTCTGGGTGCAGAACGGCGAGCCGGGCGGCCTCTACTGCGCCGACGAGACCGACGGCGAGGCACTCCGCGTCTGCGAGCAGGTCCTCGAGTCGCTCTACGCGTACGAAGTCGGCGGGACGGCCGCGGAGCCGGCACTGGCTGAGGTCTGCGAGCCGAACGCCGAGCTGACGCAGTGGACGTGCACGCTCCGCCAGGGCGTGACGTTCCACGACGGCGCGACGCTCGACGCCAACGACGTCGTGCTCTCGTACGCTGTGCAGTGGGACAACGACCATCCGCTCCACAAGGGACGTGACGGAAGCTTCACCTACTTCCCGGCCCTCTTCGGAGGGCTGCTCAACCCGCCGCCGCCGGCCGCGGAGTAACCCGGCCCTGTACCGGACCAGCAGCCGACGAGAGGCGCCCCCGGGCGCCTCTCGTCGCACCGACCGAACCGCAGCCGGCCGCGGCTAGATGCTCGGCTTCATCGTCCGTCGGCTCCTGTCGGGCGTTGTCGTCCTGTTCGGTGTCGTCCTGCTCGTCTTCATCCTCGCCCGGGTCATCCCCGGTGACCCATGCATCGCCGCGTACGGCGAGAAGGCCACGCCGGAGCTGTGCGCGGCGTTCGCCGACCGCTACGGGCTCAACGAGCCGTTCCACGTGCAGCTCGGGATCTACCTCGGCGTTCTCAGTCGTGACGGCGCCCTGACGTCGGCGGACGGCGGGCTGAACGTGCTGCCCCAGTTCCTCGGCGGGGGCACGAACGGGCTCCTCCACGGCGACCTCGACAACTCGATCCGGTTCGGGCGGCCCGTGGTCGACATCGTCGTCGAGCGCTTGCCGGTGACGGTCGAGCTGACCCTGTTCGCCCTGCTGTTCGCCGTCTCCATCGGGATCCCGCTCGGGATCGTCTCGGCGCTGCGGCGCAACTCCCCGATCGACGTGGCATCGATGGCAGGCGCGAACCTTGGCGTCTCCACACCCGTGTTCGTCCTCGGCCTGTTCCTCCAGATCATCTTCGCGGTCGCCCTGCGTGGCACGGTGCTCGCACTGCCTCCCTCGGGGCGACTGTCCGCAGGCGGCGTGCCTCCATCGATCGACCAGGCGTGGGGCCTCGCCGGAGTCGACGGCGCGCTCGGCTCGCTCTTCACGTTCTTCTCGAACATGTACATCGTGAACGCGATCGCCACGTTGAACGGCGACCTGCTCATCGACGCAGTTCGGCACCTCATCCTGCCGGCAGTCGCGGTCGGGACGATCCCGCTGGCGATCATCGCCCGGATCACCAGGTCGAGCCTGCTCGAGGTGATGGGTCTTGACTACATCCGCACGGCCCGCGCAAAGGGTCTGCGCGAGCGGATCGTCGTCGTCCGCCATGGCCTGCGAACCGCGCTGCTCCCGGTCGTGACGGTCATCGGCCTGTCGATCGGCGCCTTCCTGTCGGGCGCCGTCCTGACCGAGACGATCTTCAACCTGACCGGCATCGGCAAGACGATCCTCGACGCGGTCAACGGGCGCGACTACATCATGATCCAGGGCATCACCCTGCTGGTGGCGATCGCCTATGTCCTCGTGAACCTCCTCGTCGACATCAGCTACGCGCTGCTTGATCCGCGGGTGCGCGTCTCGTGACGACTGCGACCGAACGGCTTCCGGAGGCGGCGGACGCCCAGCAACTTGCGGGGCGGCAGCCCGCGGGGTTGTGGCGCGACACGCTGGGCAGCCTGCTGCGGCAACGATCGGCGGTCGTCGGGCTGTTCATCCTCGGCACCCTCTTCCTCATGGCGATCTTCGCCGACCAGATCGCCACGCATCCGCCCAACCTGTCGATGCTCCAGGCCGGCGAGGACGTCAGCCGGCAGCGGCCGGAGACCCTCACGCCGTGCGTCCATGCGCTTGGTTGCGCCGCCGAACGGCCGGAGCACTACTTCGGCCTGGACGGCCTGACGCGGGACCTGTTCAGCCGGGTGGTCTACGGCGCGCGGATCTCCCTCTACATCGGCTTCGTGACGGTCGGCTTCGCGATCGCCATCGGCGCGGCGCTCGGCGCGATCTCCGGGTATCTCGGCGGCGCGGTCGACAACGTGATCATGCGGGTCATGGATGTGATCCTCAGCTTCCCCAGCCTGCTCCTCGCGATCGTCATCGTCACGGTCCTCGGTACCGGCCTGGTCAACGCCCAGATTGCGATCGGGGTGGTCGCGATCCCGGTCTATGCACGCGTCATGCGCGCATCCGTGCTGTCGATCCGCGAGCGCGACTTCGTGACGGCCTCCAAGGCGCTCGGTGAGTCCACGTTCGGGATCCTCACGCGTCGGGTGGTGCCGAACGCGGTCACCCCGCTGATCGTGCAGGGAACGCTCGGCATCGGCGGCGCGATCCTGGAGGTGGCGGCGCTCTCGTTCATCGGCGTCGGCGTCCAGCCGCCCACCGCCGAGTGGGGTTCGATGATCGCCCTCGAGCGCACGCTGCTCCCGGTCTCGCCCCACATGATCATCTTCCCGGGCATCGCGATCACGCTGACCGTGCTCGGCTTCAACCTCCTGGGCGACGGCATGCGCGACGCCCTCGATCCCCGCCTGAACCGATGACCGACGATCGGCAGCGCGCGACGATCAGCGAGATCGACGGGAGCAGCGCTGGCTCCCTCGCGACCCCGCTCAGCGAGACCGTCGTCGAGGAGCTCGTACCGGCGTCCGCCCGGCGCCCGAAGCGCCAGCGCGGCGAGCGGCCGCTGCTCGAGGTCAGCGGCCTGCACACGTCGTTCCACACCCGCGACGGCGTCGTGCGTGCCGTGGACGGCATCGACTTCCACGTCGATCGCGGCGAGATCATGGGTCTCGTCGGGGAATCCGGCTGCGGCAAGAGCGTGACGAGCCTCTCGATCATGCGGCTGATCGCCAAGCCGGGCAGGATCGAGTCCGGCTCGGTCGTTTTCGACGGCACCGACCTGCTGACCGTCTCGAACGAGCAGATGCGGAGCTACCGCGGCGAGCGGATCTCGATGATCTTCCAGCAGCCGACCTCGTCGCTGAATCCCGTCTGGGACGTCGGCACGCAGATCGAGGAGGTCCTCCGGATCCACCGCGGGATGCGCGGCAAGGCGGCCGAAGCCCGCGCCCTCGACCTGTTGCAGATGGTCGGCATCCCGGACCCGAAGCGCCGCCTCGACTCGTACCCGCACGAGATGTCGGGGGGCATGGCCCAGCGGATCATGATCGCCATGGCGCTCGCGTGCGAACCCGAGCTGCTGATCGCCGACGAGCCTACGACCGCCCTCGACGTGACGATCCAGGCCCAGATCCTCGACCTCATGCGCAACCTCCGCGACGAGACCGGCACCGCGATCATCCTCATCACCCACGATCTGGGCGTCGTCGCCGAGATGTGCGACCGGGTGGCGGTCATGTACGCGGGC
>DATHTG010000060.1:0-1565 GCA_035463515.1 Candidatus Limnocylindrales bacterium | reverse complement strand
GACCCGGCGACCGGCCGGGCGCTGGCCGTCGAGCGGATCCAACAGCTCGTCGAGGTCTGAGCGGTCCCTCGAGGATCACCGGGGCGCGCGACCTCCCGGCGCAGGTGGGACCCCTGCTAGGCTCGGTCGATGTCTGCTGGGCCAGGACCGCGGCCGAAACGCACTCGGCGCCACGATCCCGCCGCCGCCGAATCCGGTGTCGTCCCGCCGGCACCGTCTACGATCGATCTCCACGCCCACTCGACCCGATCCGACGGCGTGCTGTCCCCGGGGTCGCTCATCCGCGACGTTGCCGCCGCCGGCGTACGCCTCTTCTCGCTGACGGATCACGACACGCTGGCCGGCTATCGCGACCTGACCTCGGCCCGCGCCGTCCCGACCGGCATGACGCTGATCCCAGGCGTCGAGATCAACGCCCTCGTCACGCGCGACCTCGGCCTCTGGGAGGGCGAGCTCCACATCCTTGGGTTCGGCATGGATCCAGACGACGATGCATTCGAGGCGACGCTCGCCGGTCAGCGCGCGTCACGACGAACACGCTTCGATCGCACGGTCGCGCTCCTGCGCAAGATCGGGATGCCGATCGATTCCCAGGTCGGGGGACTCGATACGGCCGATGACGACGCCCTCGGTCGACCCACGATCGCCCGCGCGCTCATCGCCGCAGGCTTCGCGACGAGCGTCGAAGACGCGTTCTCGCGGATCATCGGCCACGGCATGCCGGGGTACGTCCGTCGCGAGGGCCTCGGGCCGGACGAGGCCATCCACGCCATCCGGGCTGCGGGCGGCCTACCGGTCCTTGCTCACTTCCGCGAAGCACCTGCCCGCTCGGAGGTCATCGGCGAGCTCGTCGATGCCGGCCTGGGCGGCCTCGAGGTGTATTACCGGACGTTCGACCAACCGACGGTCGACGCCATGGTCGCGATCGCCCGCGAGCATCGCCTCGTCATGACCGGCGGCAGCGACTACCACGGGGACCTCGGCCCGTACGCCGACAGCCACGCCCGGCTTTGGGTGCCGCCCGAGGTCGGCTCGACCCTCGAAGCGACCCTCCTCGCCGCCGGCTAGGACGAGGCGTCGGCCTCGGCTTCCTCCTTCACGAACGTCGGCCGAAGCTCCAGCGGTGTCGGCTTCTGGCGTCGCCGCAGGTTCAGCGCCTCGACGAACACGCTGAAGCCCATCGCCGCGTAGATGTAGGCCTTGTCGATGTGGAAGTGGAAGCCGTCGGCGATGAGCGTCACGCCGATGAGCAGCAGGAACGACAGGGCGAGGATCTTGACGGACGGGTGGCGGTGCACGAACGCGGACAACGGCCCGGATGCCACGAGCATGACGCCTACGGCGATCACCACGGCCGCGATCATGACCGGCACGTCGTCGACCAGTCCGACCGCCGTCAGCACGCTATCGAGCGAGAAGACGATGTCGAGCAGGACGATCTGGGCGATGATCGGGCCGAACCGTGCGCCACTCCGACCACCCTCGGTGTGGTGGGCTTCTTCGCCTTCGAGCGACTCGTGGATCTCCGTCGTGGCCTTCCACAGCAGGAACAGGCCACCGCCGAT
>DATHTG010000059.1:0-5015 GCA_035463515.1 Candidatus Limnocylindrales bacterium | reverse complement strand
ACGCCCCACGACGGACCGCCGATCCCGAAGAGCGCGACGTCGACCCGCTCCCAGAGGTCGATGACCGCCCGGACACCGGCATGGCCCTCAAGCGCGCGCTTGGTCGTCTCGTCATCGAGCAGACCCGGCGCCATCAAACCGTGGGGCTGTGCGCTGAAGGCGTCGGCGATGCGCCGGAATGGATCGCGGTCCGGTCCCGTCGACCAGTAGCCACCGGCGAGCGGCACGACCGTCGCGCGGACGGGCGTGACCGCGTCTTCGAGCGCATCGGCGACTGCCCCGACCGACGCGCCGTCACCGATCCCGACGACCCCGCCGTCGCGCACGTTCGCGCGGAGGATCTGCGCGGCAAGCCGCCCGACGATGCGCCGTGTCAGGTCCTCGGGGCCCGCGAGCGTCGGCGCGAGGTGCACGCCGTCGAGCGAGAAGCGGCGCTGGAGTTCGGCCGCCGCCGGCGACTCCGCGCGATCCGAGTCGATGATGCGGATCTCGACGACGCCTTCAGAACGCGCGCGTTTCAGGAGGCGACTGACCTGCGGGCGCGTGAGCCCGAGACGGCCCGCGACCTCGCTTTGCGTCTCGCCCAGTTCGTAATACAGGCGGCTGACCTGCACGAGCATCTCGCGATCGGAAGTCACAGGTTCGTCCCACGAGGCCGCCGCCATTCCGGCTGTACAGATGTGCGGAACAGATGTGCAGGCATGCGGCAACCATCATCGCGGCCGCCCGATCCGACGTCAAACGGTCAGCGCGCGAGCAGCGTATCGACCTCCGCGCGCTCCCTCGGGTCGAGTGCCGGACCGGCGTCCGCGGCCTCCTGGAGCAGCCGTCTCCCACCGTCCCGGTCGCCGAGTGCCAGCTGGATGGCACCGTCGTGGAACCGGAGTCGAGCATCGTCGGCACCGAGTCGGCGCGCGTCGGCGAGCGCCGTATCGGCCTCGTCGTAGCGACCGAGTCGATAGAGCGTCCACGCCAACAGGTCATGGCCGGCGGCGTCGGGGCGGGCCTGGACCGATGCTCGGATGCGCCCAAGGAGCGCCTCGTCGACACCCTCGTGATCGACCTCGAACCGCAGCAGTTGCCGGTCGAACGTCGAGGCGTGGGCGTCGCCGAGCCGCTCGATGAACCGGATCGTGTCGAAGGCTTTCGCCGCCTCCGCGTCGTGAGCGTCGACGTCGACCAGTAGATCGCCAAGAAGCGCGAGGGCGTCTGGCTGCGGGGCGATCCTCGTCGCGTGTCGAAGGCCGTCGATGGCTATATCCACCCGACCCTCGAACGCATCGATCCGCGCACGCCCGATCAGGGCGCCGATGTCGTCTGGCCGCTCGAGGAGCGCCGCTCCGAAGGCGGTCTTCGCCATCGACGCATCGCCGGCAAGTCGCGCGTATTCACCGACCGCGTAGTGATAGAAGCCGATGCCCTCCCCCTCGTCCGCGATCGCCGCGGACCTCGCCGCGGTCGCGAGCTCGAGGGCGCGGTCCGGTTCGCCGCTGACCGATGCCAGCCGTGCCTCGCGGACGAGCACCGCCGGCCCGCCCGTCGGAGCAAGCGCCGCAAGGTCCTTGCGCGCATCATCGAGGCGGCCAAGCTCGAGCTCCGCATCGAACCGCACCGCGACGGCGGCGAGCTCGCGCGGGTGATCCGCCAACACCGAATCTGCTTTCGCGAGCGCCGCCGCGAAGTCGTGCAGCGAGACCAGCGTGGACGCCTCGGCAAGCCGCGCCGGAACGTGTCCCGGTTCTATCGAGAGCGCGGTGCGAGCTGCATCGAGCGAGCGCTGATAGTCGCCCAGGTCGTAGCTGAGCCGGCCCCGGCCCTGATACAGCACGGCGAGGTTGGTCGCGGCGAGGAAATCTCGCGGATTCGCCTCGAGGTTCTTCGACCACGCGTCGATCGAATGATCAATCTGGCCGACCGATTCGGCCGGGGCAGCCCCGGCATCGATCGATGTCGTGATCGGCCGCTCGCCGGCGGGTGTCCCGCCGCCGCTTGCGGCGGGCGCGGAACGGAGAAGCGTCGCTGCATGTGTCCCCGCAACGATCAGTGCCGCGGCCAGGACGATGCCGGCCGCTCGTGGCGGTCGGCGGGCTTCGAAGACTTGGTGGATGTGCATCGAACGGCGTCCCATCAAGAGGTGCAGGAGGCGACCCGAACGGGCCGCCTCCTACCGGTGTATCCGACCTAGTGCGGCTTGCCGAGGTACGGGAAGCGCGACAGGTAGTCGGTATGCGGGCCGACACCGTCACCGGGTACGGCGCCGGTGGCGTCGCGATCGGCGAAGAGGCCGAGCGGATCACCGCCGGTGGTCACGTTGAGCTCGACGTCGATGACGTCGTCAGCCAGCGCGCGACCGTTCAGCGGCGCGGGGAGCGTGCTCGAGCGGCTGTAGACGAGCACGTCCGGGATCAGGACGTCGGCCAGGGCCGCCGCCTGAGCGTTCGAGTACGCGCCCTCGCTGTCGAGGCTCGAGAAGAACTTGAGGCCGTTGATGACGTTCTTTCGGAACTTGCCGTCGTAGGCCGTTGCCTGGCGACTCGGCGGGGTCCGGTTGAACAGGTTCTTGTCAGCGGCCGGGTTGAACACGGTGTTGATCGCCGGCCGACCCATCTGGTCGGCGGCCTTCCATCGACCGTCGCTCCGATATTGCGTGGTCGCCCAGACGCCGATGGTGTCCGGGAGCTGCGAGTTCGGGATCGACAGCACGATCGCATTGGTGTTGAGGTTGGCGAAGAAGTCGGTCGGGTTGCTGCCGAGGGCATCGCCGCCGACCGCCGTGCCCGTCGTGAGCTTGGTGGTCGTGCCGATGAACCCGGTCAGGTCGAAGAAGAACGGATCGGAGCGGACGCCGGCCCACGCCTTGAGGCTGTCGCGCGTCCTGGCGCTGCCCTCGTTCGACTCGCCCCAGGCGACCGTGCGGCCGTCCTCGAACGAGCGGGCGTTCTTTCCGGTGTACCGGGTGATCCGGTAGTCCTGCTCGGGGTACTTGTCGTCGTCGTCCCGGTCCACGCGACCGAACCGCGCGATGTAGGCCAGGTCAGCCTTCTCGTCGCCGTTCTTGTCGATGTTGAAGATGTACCGGACGTTCGTGCCGAAGTTGCCGCCGAACAGATTGATGGCGGGGTTGACGGTCATGGCGATGACCGTTCGCCGCGAGTTGTCCGGAGCGCGGAAGACGTAGACATCGTTGATGTCCCGGTCACCATGCTCGGAATGCGGCGCGATCTGGCCGTTCGCCGTTGCCCCGCCGAGGGCGGGAGCATCGAGGTGATCGGCCGCGTTGCTGAGGATCGGGGCGACGCCGATGGTCAGTGCGACCACGGCTGTCCCGAATGCGGCCAGTTTCCTGGAAGACATGGGGATTCGATCCCTCCTGTGGTGGGATGGTGACCGGGTCCTCCACGGGTCCGGCCGGTGGTGGCCCCGACGACGTCGCGACTCTTCCGTCGTGGCTTGACCCGTGATGCGCAGCACGGCGCGGGACGGATGAGTGGTCGCTCGAAAACCCACCTCGACCTAGGGCAGGACGCGCCCCGGATTCAGCAGACCCTGCGGATCCAACGCCGTCTTGATCGCGCGCATGACGCGGACCGCCTCCGGTCCGCGCTGCTCCTCGAGCCATTCGCGGCGTGCCGAGCCGATGCCGTGCTCGCCGGTGACGGTCCCGCCGAGGTCCAGCGCCGCGCGATACAGGTCGGCCTGGACGGCCTTGGTGATCGCCTCTCCCCGGGGATCGCCGCGGTCGAGGACCAGGTCCGGATGCAGATTCCCGTCTCCGGCATGCCCGAACGTCCCGATGCGGACGTGGTGCTTGGCGGCGATCGCCTCGACCGCGCGAAGCATGTCGGGCACCCGCGACCGCGGCACGCCGACGTCCTCCATCTTGACCTCGCCCAGCTTCTCGAGGGCCCAGTGCGCAGCGCGGCGTGCCTGCCGGAGCATGTCGGCCTCGGCGGGGGTCTGGGATCGGACGGTGCTCGTGGCGCCCACGCCGGCACACACCGCCTCGGCCCGTGCCAGTTCGTCGTCAGCGGCCGCAGCCGGCAGGTCCGACTCGATCATCAGCATCGCCGCTGCGTCGCGGTCGAGGCCCAGGGCGTGGACGTCGTCGACGGCGCGGATCGTGAACCGGTCCATCAGCTCCAGCGTGACCGGGGACAGTCCGGCGGCGGCGATGGCAGCGACCGCGTCACCTGCCGCTTCGAGGGTCGGAAAGAATGCGAGCAACGTCGAGCGGGCCGGCGGCGCCGGCCGGAGCCGGAGCGTCGCCTCGGTGATGAGTCCGAGGGTCCCCTGCGAGCCGACGATGAGGTGGGTGAGCGAGTAGCCAGCGACGTCCTTGACGTTCTTGCCGCCAGTGCGGACGACGCTGCCGTCGGCCATGACGACCTCCAGCCCGAGCACCGACTCCCGGGTCTGTCCGTACTTGACGCAGCACAGCCCGCCGGCGTTTGTGCCGAGGTTGCCGCCGATCGAGCACATCTCGAAGCTCGCTGGGTCCGGCGCGTAGAACAGGCCGTGTTCGGCGACCGCGGCCTTCAAGCGAGCGTTGATGACTCCCGGCTGCGTGACGACGCAGAGGTTCGGTTGGTCGATCTCGATGATCCGGTCCATCGCCGTGAAGGCGACGGTCAGGGCGCCGTCGATTCCGGCGGCGCCGCCACTCAACCCCGAGCCGGCACCACGCGGGACGATCGGGACGTCGAACTCGGCACACGTCGTGACGATCCCGACGACCTGGCCGGTGTCAGCCGGCAGGGCGACCGCGCCCGGGAGACCCGCCGGGAGGTAGGCCGTCTCGTCGCGACGGTACGACTCGCGATCGCTCTCATCGGTGAGCACGCGGAGATGCGGCACGCGGGCAGACAGGGCGTCGATGAACGGCTGCGTGACGGTGCCGCTGGCCATGGGCGGCCAGTGTAGAGGGGTCGGCTGGACCGCCCCGGGTACGATCGGTCCATGCGTAGGGGGTTCGCGGCGCGTCGTCTCGTACCGCTCGGTCTGTCCACCGTCCTGCT
>DATHTG010000058.1:0-5130 GCA_035463515.1 Candidatus Limnocylindrales bacterium | reverse complement strand
TGGCCGCGTCGATACACCACGCCCGCCGCGATCATCGCCGCGATCGTGACCGTGAGGAGGACGGTGGCGATCGCGTTGACCTCCGGACTGACCCCGCGCCGGATCGATGCGAACAGGTAGATCGGCACCGTCTGGTCCTGGCCGGCGGTGAAGAACGCGATGATGAAGTCGTCGAAGCTGAACGTGAACGCGAGCAGCGCGCCCGCGACGATCGCCGGCAACAGCTGCGGGAACGTGACCTGGACGAAGGTGCGCAGCGGCGTCGCGAACAGATCCTCCGACGCTTCGATGAGCGTCCGATCCATCCCTCGCATCCGCGTCCGGACCAGCACGTTGACGATCGCCATCGTGAACAGCGTGTGGGCCGCGATCACGCTCGCCGTCCCGAGCCCGAGCTCCGGCCCGCGACTGGAGGTGAGATACGCGATCCACGGGTTCAGCCAGTCCAGCGCGGTGACGATGAAGATCAGCGTCGCGATGCCGATGACGATGCCAGGCACGATGATCGCGACGTAGGTCAGAAGCTCGAACAGCCAGCGCGTGCGACTCCCCAGCCGATCCATCGCCAGTGCCGACGCGGTGCCGAAGATCGTCGCGAGCACCGAGGTGATCGAGGCGATCGTGAGGCTGTTGCCGAGCGCGTCCATGAGGAAGCGGTCGGACCACGCCTCCGCGTACCACTTCGTCGAGAAGCCGAGCAGCTCCGTGACGTGGCGGCCCGCGTTGAACGAATAGATGACGACGATGAGGATCGGCAGGAACAGGAACGCGTAGACGAGGATCGTGAAGAGCCTCGTGAGCCGCTCACCCCAGCGCTCGAGCCTCATATCAGGCTCGACTCCCGGCCGGCTCGGACCAGCCGGCGGGACAGTGTCTGGTAGCCGGCCACCAGCACGATCATCCCGGCCACGAAGACGGCCCCCAGTGCCGAGCCGAATGGCCAGTTGCGCGACTGGAGGAACAGATCGGCGAGCGCGTTGCCGAGGAAGTACGTCTTGCCGCCGCCGAGCAGGATCGGGATCAGGTATTCGCCCATGACCGGGATGAACACCAGGACGATCCCGGACAGGATCCCTGGCGCCGCGAGCGGCAGGACGACCTGACGGAGCGTGGCGGCCGGTCCTGCACCCAGGTCACGGGAAGCTTCGATCAGGGAGCGGTCGAGTCGTTCGAGGCTGACGTAGATCGGCAGGACCATGAGCGGCAGGTAGTTGTAGACGATGCCCAGCGAGACGGCGAACGGCGTGTTGAGGAGCTGGACGTTCTCGAGCCCGATCCAGCCGAGGACGCGCGGGATGCCGTTGCCACCGAGGAGCGTCATCCACGCGTAGGTCCGGATCAGGAAGCTCGTCCAGAACGGGACGACGACGAGCGCGACGAGCACGAGCTTCCACGTGCCCCGGACCTTGAGCGCGAGCGTATAGGCGACCGGGAACGCGACGAGCGCGCAGATCGCCGTATTGAGCGCCGCCAGACCGAGCGTATTGACGAGCGGCGTGAACCGCGTTGGGAGGGCGGCGTACTGCGTCAGCGTGATCGCCGGCGCATAGCCGCCATTGGGTGAACGCTCGCCGACCGACATGATGACGAGCACGACGAGCGGCGCGATGAGGAAGAGGAGGTACCACAGCGCGGTGGGCAGGGCGAGCAGGACGGCCGGCCGGCGCCTGGCGGTCCGACCGTCGCCCGTCCTGCTTGCCGCGGTCATCTGTGGCTCGTTCCCGACCTAGGCCGAGGCCTTGATGCGCGCCCACGCCTCCGCGCGGGCAGGGCTGTTGTACGTGGCGTTCACCGCGTACTCGAGCTTGCTCAGCGAGTCAGCCGGCGGATAGATCACGGGATTGTCCTTGACCGCCGGGTCGACAAGGGCGGTCGCCTTGTCATTCGCATGCGGGAAGAGGCAGAACGTCGTCTCGCGCGCCGCCTGCTCCGGCTGGGTGATCCAGTTGAGGAACGCATAGGCCGCGTCGCGATGCGGAGCATCGGCCGCGATGGTGAAGCTGTCGATCCAGAGTTCGCCACCGTCCTCGGCGACGACGTACTTCGCGTCAGCGTTATCGCGGACGACCTGGACACCGTCACCGGTCCACGCGACCGACAACCACGTGTCCTGCGCGCGCAGCGGTGGCTGCACGTCCGACGAGATCGCGAACAGGTTCGGCTTGAGCGCGATGAGCATCTGCTCGACGGCGGCCATCTCGGTCGGGTCGATCGTGTTGAGCGAGTAGCCCATCGCGACCGCCGCAGAGCCGAACGAGCTGATCTGATGGTCGACGATCAGCGTCTTGCCCTTGTACGTCGTGCCGGCGACCTCGAAGAACTGCTTCCAGCTCGTGACCTCCGGGTTGACCTTGGAGCTCCAGAACGCGATGCCGGTCGTGCCCCAATTCTTCGGGATCGACACGGCGTTGCCCTTGTCGAACGCCTGGTCCATGAACCGGGAGTTCCAGTCCTCCTTCTTGAAGTCCGGCAGCTTCGCGTAGTCGAGCGACTCGATGAGGCTGTCCTTGACCCAGCCCTCGATCGCGTAGTTGGACGGGACGACGACGTCGATCCCCGAGTTGCCGGCGCGGATCTTTGCCTCCATCTCCTCGGTGGATCCGTACACCTGGACATTGATCGCGACGCCGGTCGCAGCCGTGAACTCGTCGAGGACCGCCGGGTCGTGGTAGTTCGGCCACGTCGCGAGCGTCATCGAGTCGCCCAGGTTCGCCGATGCAGACGGACTGGCTTCGCCGCTCGGTGCAGCTGAGCTCGGTGCCGCGCTGGCCGGCGGGGCGGACGCGGCGGGTGGTGCACAGCCAGCGAGGGCGAGCGCCCCGAGCCCTGCGCCGGTGCCGACGAGGAAGCCGCGGCGGGTCATCCGCCGCTCGATCGCGAGCGCCGTGATCTCCGAGGCATCACGCGGTGTCGTCGTTGATCGCTTCGACATGTCTCCTCCTCCGTTCATCGATCGTCCCCCAGCCTGTTGGTGGTGGCGACGCTCAGGCACCGTCGGCGACCACCTCCCTTCCAGCGGCCGCCGCCGACATGGCAAGGGCGCACTCGACCTGTTCGCGGATCGTGTCGCCGGCTGGCAGGCGTCGATCGAAGATCGCCCCACCGATCGTGAAAGCCCAGGCACCGGCCCTGGCCAAGGCTTCGATCCGCTCGGCAGAGTCGACACTGCCCGCAGCCACGATCGGACCGGACGACGAATCGACGACGGCGCGAACGAGGCGTGGGACATCCCCGTGCCATCGATACGCGAGGAGATCGAGGCCGTCGACGCCCGGTCGAGCCGTGAGCGAGCGCGCGCTCTCGCAGATCTCCTCGACGGTGCCCTCGAGGACGCTGGGGTGGTCGACGACCCGGCCGGGGAACGGGCAATACCTCGGTCGACCGGGGGTCCCGGGTGGTCCCACCTGGTCGAGGATCGCCAGCGCCTCGTCGGCATGCGTCCCGCCCATCAGCCAGTCGACGCCGATGTCGAGGGCGGCCTCGACCGAGCGCAACTCGTCCTCCGCGTGCTCCGAGACGACTTCGAGGAAGACTT
The DNA here is from genome assembly GCA_035463515.1 of Candidatus Limnocylindrales bacterium. Taxonomy (GTDB): domain Bacteria; phylum Chloroflexota; class Limnocylindria; order Limnocylindrales; family CSP1-4; genus SPCO01. Next base: position 1,595 of record DATHTG010000058.1, on the reverse strand, counting down.
CGCGGCCGTCGGCACGCATGGCCGACGCCAGCGCGCGCAGCTCCGACGGCGGCAGGCCGATGTCCTTGAAGCCGACATACCGCAGCCGGGTGTCGCGGAGCGTGTCGTACACCTGACGTGCATCCGGTACGGTCTGGTCGTTCCGGGTGAGCATGAAGATGAACTCGATCACGACACCTCCTTGAGCCGATCGGCGGGCAGGATCTGGGCGACGCCGTCCAAGACGAAGTCGGGCACGAACGGCGTATCGGTGAGCGCGGAGCGCGGTGTCGCGCCGGTCAGGACGAGCGCGGACCTCATCCCTGCCTCGTGGGCCATCCGGACGTCGGTGCCGATGCGATCGCCGACGAGCACGGTGTCGGCCGGCGGCAGTGAGATGCGCTCCAGAAGCGCTTCGGCCATGTGTCGCGACGGCTTTCCGACGATCGCCTCGGCGGTCGCTCCGGTCGACGCCTCGATCGCGGCAAGCATCGCGGCGCAATCGGGCAGGTCGCCGTCCGGCGTGGGGCAGAAGGGGTCGGGGTTGGTGGCGACCAGCCGCGCACCGGCGCGGACCGCGCGGAACGCCGCGACCAGCTTGGCGTAATCGAACGTCCGATCCCACGACACGACCACGAGATCCGCGCGTTCGGGATGGTCCAGGTCCGTGATCCGGAATCCCGCATCCCGGATCAGATCGACGAGGAGTGGTTCGGCGATGGGCAGGATGGCGGCGTCCGAGGCGTTCGCCTTGAGGTAGCGGATCAGGGCGTCGGTCGAGGTGACGACGTCTTCGGGCCGTGCCGCGATCCCAAGGCTCGTCAGCTTGGCAGCGTACGTGGCGGGCTCGTCGAGCGGCTTGTTGCTGAGGAACGCGACCCGCGAGCCATGAGCGCGGATCGCGGCGAGGGTCTCCGCCGCACCGGGCAGGAGGCCATCGCCCAGATACAGCGTCCCGTCCAGGTCGAAGACGTAGCCGGCGAACATCCGGTCGGGGCGTCGCGACGTCATGCCGCCGGCCCCATGACGCCCGACGCGAAAAGGAGCCGATCGATCGACGCGGCCTCCCAGTCGCCGGCGAGGAAGCGGAGATCCGTGACCGTGAACCGGTCGCGCATCAGCGGCAACGCCGTGAGTGCCCAGCGGACGACCGACGCGCCTGCCGGTGGCTCGAGCTCGCCGACCGTGGACGGTGCACCGGCGGCGATGAGCGCGTCCCGGAGTCGCTCCGGCGGCGCGACCAGCTCGCGCAGCGCGGTCCGATGGCGGTCCCAGTCGGCCGCGAACGCGCGGATCTCGGGTTCCTTGCTCGACCAGCGCTCGATCTTGCGTTTCACGTCCCGCCAGCACTCGTCGGCCATCCGGCCTGTCGGATCGAGCGGCGCGAACGCGTCACGCACACGCCGCTCCACACTGGCCGGATCGTCGGCAACCCCACTCCTGTTCAGCGCGCGAGGGTCGAACGTGTCGAGGGTGTCGTGCCAGATCGTCGCGGCGAGGACGCTGGCGACGCCGACCTGCGCGCCGTGAAGGGCCGTCGCGCCACCGGCCGCAGCGGCGCGCATGTCCAGCAGGTGGCTGACGAGGTGCTCCGTCCCGGACAACGGCGCCGTCCG